>NZ_JBHXSC010000017.1:0-105432 GCF_042716505.1 Streptomyces sp. NPDC058674 | reverse complement strand
CAGATGCTCGGCCACGTAGTCACGGACGTCATCACGGACCGTGTCCGCGTCCCAGGACGCCCGGGACAGCAAGTGCTGCAAACCGTGCGGAGTGGGATCCCCGGCCCACTCCGCGATCGTCCAGCAGTTCTTGCGCGGCAGGTCCGCCAGCAGACCGAGCACCAGCCGCCCGGCCCGGCGCCGGGGTTCAACCCGTGCGAAGCGGCCCGCGATCCGGTCCGTCAGGGCCTCGAACGCACCCCGCCAACGGGTGGGATCTATGCTGTGACCTGCGGCCACCGTCTCTTCGTCAGTCCACACAACTCACGATGATCAACGGTGGCCGCACCTGTGTCCGCACAGGCCCTGACCAGCGAGATCACTGTCCATGTGCCTGCTGGCTAGACTCGACTCAGGGGACATCTCAAGGACGGAGATGACTCCATGCCCGCCATCCTCTTCGTCCGGATCACATCCGGACTCGATGCGCAGGAGTTCGAGCGGCGCCTCCTGGAGCGGCGGCCCCGCTTCCGTGACGTACCCGGTCTCCTGCAGAAGGTCTACGGCCGCGACAGCGCAACCGGCGACGTGTGCGGCATCTACTTCTTCGAGAGCCGCGAGGCGCTCGACGCGTTCCGAGAGACCGAGCTCGCCCGCACTATCCCTGCCGCGTACGAAGCCGTCGAGGTACGCCGCGAGGTGTACGAGGTGCTCTATTCGCTGCGGCCCGACCGGGGGCCCTTCGCCGAGTCCGGCCACCCGGCGGACACGACAACGTGACCCGCCGACGACTAACGCGACCGCACCAGACCGAGCCCGTGCCGGCCACTACCAGCGCCAAGCAGCCCAACAACCGCAAAGATCACGATCTACAGCTGGAGTACTAGTCGATCAATGAGCGATTCTTCGACAGTGATCCGTATGCATTCGAGCGCCGAGGAATAATTCCGAAGGCGCTCCCGTGCGCGGGTGGTACGTGTAGAACCTCCCACATGGAACCTACAACTGTAGGCATCGCAACGGTCAGGAGTATAGGGAAGCTTGGCGCAGCTGCCCTTACTCGTTACAAGCCAGCCGGCGTTGCGCGGGTTGGAAGCGCGGAAGACCGCGCGCAGGCGTACAGGCGCCTGCTCGACGCAGCCGGACACCATCGTCTTGTGCTGACGGTTAGTGATCAACTTGACGCTGTTGCTGCCTCGAGGCACCCGCTAGCTCGGGAAGTTACGCGCGACACCATGACGACAGGGAGCGAGCTTCTCTGCGCCGTGCAAGGGGTGCAGCTCTGTGCGCCTGATTACGTGATCGCCGCAGCCCAGGAGATGGCTCAGGCGATCTCGGATCGGAATGCCGACCGCTATCCAGACTGTTTCGTCACCTTCCTCAATGCCGCGCGGTACGACTTGGACTACAACCCAAAGCGCTGGCAGGTGTGGAGGAGGCGCAAGGGCGCGAAATTCAACCAGCATCCCCCGATGCTCACAAGAGGGCGAACTGAAGAAGATCCACCTCTGCCTGACTGATGGGGCAATGCCAGCCCTGGCCGACAGGCGGGGTGTGAGCTGGTCTCAGTTTTGGGCTCGGCTGAGGGTGGATCCGTGGCTGTGCATGGACGCCCGCTGGTGTCCGGGACGCACTCTGAGCTGCGGGTTCGAACTCGTCGCAGACATGTGTGGATGCCTGCGGAAGCCGATCGGACAACTCGTAATGCGTAGGTCTCGGGTTCGAATCCCGAAGGCGGCTCGGATTAGCCCCAGGACTCACTCGCCGTGACCTGGGGCTTTTTCATGCCCCGATCAATCGGGGCCGGAACGCGATGATCTTCGCGCCGTCCTGCGTGCCCATTGCGTGCCCGTTCTGCTGAGCTGGTACGGGTGTGACCTCGACCGTATCCTCGACCGGAGCGGCGACCTGAACGGGCCGCCGTACGGAACCCCTCGGCACCATGGCGGCCGTTGCCTCGGCGGCATCGCGTGCAGCCGGATCGGCGGCAGACCGGACAGTGCGATAAACCGCTTGAACTGGTCGGTCAACCACCCGGGATGAATCCACTCGCCGTTTTCCTGGGTGAACATTCGGCCCGTGTCCTGCCACGCCTCGCGCCTTCGAGGCGCTCGGCTCCCCGATTGGCCCGATGCGCTTCGAGCACCTCAACGGTGTACTCGTCGAGCGAGATGATCCCCTCGCCGCTGTCCGTCTTGGGCGCCGACTCGACGACTCCCAACCGTCCTGCACGACCTGTGTCGCGACCGTGAGCTCACCTCGAACGGCACTCCCCGGGCCGGATCGAGCACGGGCTCTACGAGGGATCGCAGGACGGGCTCGGCGTACGGGTGCCGCTCACCGAGCACCCCGATGTCGCCGCGCTCGCCGCGCTCGCCGACTCGCTCGGCCCCGAGGGCGACGCGATCGAGACCGGTATCGACCTGCTGACCGCCGCGTGCGGTGTCGGCGACCATGAGCACAGGTGGCTCGGCGACCAACAGATCAGCGCTTGCGGTGGCGATGTCACCGGGCAGGGGAATGTGTAGCCGTTGATCGGGCACCCCGGGCTGCTCGGCCCGGTCGCGCCCCCACAGCCGACGGCGGCCGTCGCGGCGCTGCTGCTGGTTGAGGTTGACGTTCGCGAGCTTGTCGCGGTCGCCGGATACCAAGCATCGTCGACCCGCAGCTCGGCATGGTGTCAGGCGAGGGCCGGCGGCGGCCACGGCGCGCCGTTGTCAGGCAGCGGCACAGCTCACCTCCCTTGATCGCGGCTGAGCGTTTTCCTCAGCCAGTGCGCGTGGATGGGCGGTCGCAAAATCCCGGTGAAGCCTGTCCCGCGGATGCCACAGTGGTACGCGGGGCGCGACGATCTCTGCCGTGGAGCTAAAGGCAGCAACCCCTCAGCGATGCCGTGGCGAGTGGGAATAAGTGATGAATTCGGAACATTTCGGCTGGAAGCCCCTGTCTCGCCGTGACATCTCGACACGGGATGTGACTCTGCTCGAAGGGGTGTCGGATCACCTGTTGCTCCCGCTGAAAACCTGGCTCGCCGACTACTTGAGAGACAGCTCGGAAGTTATGGGGCGGGTTGCTCTCCAGTTGCACGTTGCCCTGGACACCCCCGACCCTGAGAAGCTTGTCGAGACGATCTCTGTCAAAGAGCGCTCGCATCTCCTTGATGCTGTTGACGCCGCGCTTCACCTCGACAAGGGGCTGTGGTGGGAGCTGGACGTCACCGGTCCCGAGCGCGCGATGGAAGCAGGTTTGGCCCCGTGGATTCCCGATTACAGGTGGCCGAAGGGAAGCAAAGTCGCGGCGGTCGAGAGGCTCGATGACATGCTCGCGGACGCCGGCTCGGCCTTTGAAGTCGACTGGCGTCAGCGGTGCTTGCGCCGCAGAGTCGATGCCACGGTAACCGCTGCTGTCGAGCAGGCAATCAGCATGGATGCCGGAAGGCACCTTGAGGCAGCATGGGCCGCAACTTACGGACGCCACCCCGATCCGTCCAAGGCTTACGACGAGGCAGTACGGGCCGTCGAGGCCGCAGCCATCCCGGTTGTATTGCCGAAAAGCACACAGGACAGCCTCGGCAAGGTTCTAGCTCACCTCAGAGACGCGGCCAGCAAGTGGGAACTGGCGATCGAGGGGAGGAATGGCGGTGATGTTACTCCGGTGAGGGAGATGATCAGTCTCCTTTGGAAGGGCCATGTTGCCCGGCACCCTGGCAGTCCAGGCTTTCGTAGGCAGCGTCAAGATGAGGCCCAGATGGCGGTTCATCTTGCCGCATCATTGGTGCACTGGTTCACGACTGGAGCGATCCGGCGGCGAGATGTCGGGTGAGTGCAAGGCTCCATGCGCGGTCAGGCCCACCCGCGCACAGAGTCACCGGACGCACCTATCTGCACAGCTACTTGGTCAGTCTCATTCGTTGCGATGTGGCACTGCACGGATTCGCCGATGGCGGTCGCCGCGGCGAATACAGCTGAACTGACCTGCATGGCATTGACCCAGGCATCCCACGTAGGGAAGATCGCGGCCCTCGGGTCCAGCAGGCAGCGCCCCTTGGCGAGCGTGAGCGTGCTGTGCAGGGCATCACCCAGCCTGGTGGAGCCCTCCTCCAGACCCTCCATCAGCTCCTGTGCATCCTCCTGGCGCACGGCGATTCCCTCTTCCGCGTGCCCCGTGGGAAAGGGGTGACGGGTGATGAGCGAGACCAACATGACCTTCGTTGAATGGCTTGGCGTGCGTTCCCCGGCTCGTACTGCGTACGGGCCATCTCAAGTGCGACACATCAGATGGCGCCGGTTAGAGGGCGGAGACCACCTGCACCGCCAGGACCTCGACCTTGAGAGGGGCTCGCCCCTGCCCGGGGTGGCGTGCAAGGAGGCGTCGGCGTCCGGTTTTGCGGGTTCGTGTCCGGGGTCTTTTCGACTGTGGCTTCGTCGCCGCGCTGGAAGACGCCGCCGTCTTCCTGGTACAGGTTGCCGTCACCGTCGAGGTACTCCGCCCGGCTGTCGTCGAAGGGCAGCTTGACCGTGTCCGGGGGCAGAGTGGCGGCGCCTCGGGGAGTTTGATGTTGACGTCGGGGAGCCCCCCGCCATGACATCACAAATATTCGAGATGCCCGCGCCGGGCCCTCGAAGACGTACGTCATCGGGTCCACGACCCTGCCCACTCGGTCAGGGGTACAGCGGGCCGGTCGGCGGCAACCGTGTACGCCGTGGATTGCGTGGGGAGTTCTACGTGGGGAACTCTCCTGCCCACGTGGCCTTCAGCAAATGCTTCGGCAGGTATTCGGATTCGACCTCGATGGGGAAGCCGGCGTCGTGGGCCAGGCAAGCCATGGCCAGCGGGGCCAGGGCCACCCATCCGTAGCAGGAATCGGCACGTTCCTGGTCGGCGGTCCAGTACGCCTTGTGGGCGCGGAGGGCCTCTTCGAGCGAGTGGTTGAACTGCTCGTGTTCGCCGGTGGCTCGTCGGCGGAGCAGGTCCATCGCGGGCCAGGCGATCTGTGAGACGTGGTCGGGGGCGATGAGGGAGGGTACGTCGGGGTCGGTCCCGGCGGCCGCCTCCACGAGCTTGTCGGCGAAGTCCGGGCGGCCCAGCCAGTAGGACTGGAGGGTCTCGATCCACGCGTAGGTGTACTCGTTGTAGACGGCTCCCGATTCGCGCAGTTTCGCCGCCGGGACGTGGCACAGCGCCGTGATGCGCTCCGCGTTGCGGCAGATGACCGCCAGGTAGAACGAGGTGGTCCAGGTCCCGGCATCCACGAACGGTTCGGGATCGGTGAACGCCGGCACCGTGCGGGTCTCGTGGTGGATGAGGCATTCCACGGTGGGTTCAGGTGTCGTGGCGGCGGCGAAAATGGCCGAGCCGCACTGCATGGCCGCGACCCAGGCCTCCCACGACTCCAGCCACGAGGCGGTGGGGTCGAGCGCGGACCGTTCACAGGCCGCGACGAAGGCCGTTGACATCGCGTTCTCCAGGGCGAAGGGCGCCTTGTGGATCCTGTCGAGCAGCATCGTCATGTGTTCGGGCAGGGAGGGCTCCCGGCCCGGAAGGTCCTGCCGGGAGATGCTGTGACGGGATACGACGGTAGCCACTAGCTCTGGCCCTCTTCCTTGAAGATCTTGAAGTACTGGAGTTCGCCTCCAGCATAGGTGCCCGAATGGTGCTTTGCCTGAACCATTACGTACTGGACCTTTTCATCCAGTAGCGCGATGCGCAGCTTGATTGCAAGTTCCCTGTCCCGGCCGCCGCGCCCGTACATCTCGCTCACAATCGTCTGTGCGTATTCGAGGGTTCCCTGTCTCACCATTTTCTCCTCGTGGGCACCAGCGCCCTGCCGCCAGCCAAGTCGTCCATCCGGCGCTTTTGCCTCGACGATCAAATAGTCGCCGTTCTTGAGCTCGTACAACTGGTCGAAGGCGCGGGAGCCATTCGCAGTGCTGGGGAGATCTCTGACCTCCACGGCCCCGGGGAACACTTCTGGAATGACGTGGAGTCGGGCCGAGCCCTCGCCCAATTTCTCGCCGACCTTGGTGTTGACCGGAGTGTCGCCGAAGGCGTCCTTTGCCGCCTGCAGTGCGGCCGCTGTTTCCGCTGTCGGGTTGGCCTTGTGGGCCCGATCGGCAGCTCCGAGCTCCGTATATTCCTTGTGTTTCGAGGCGAGCCGGTCGAGTTCCGTCGATCGTTCGAGGCTGAGATTCTTGAGTGTGGGTGTTTCGGGCTGAAGGCGAAATTGCTCGCCCGGTCCGTACGGCAGATTGCTGGTGGATTCGAGTTTTCCGTTGCCGACGTCCTTCAATATGGGAAGGTACTGGCCATCGACGATCTCGTCGGCGTGCCGCCGGTGGTTGGCGGCGTCGTAGTAGGTTTCGCGCCAGACGGGGTCCTCGTTGGCGAGTCGGACATGCTCGTCCTGGACGGCCTTGGCTTCCGCGGGGCTGCGGGGGACCAGTTGGTCTTCCGGGTCCGCGTTCCGCCCTGCGTCTGCCGCGTCGTCGGCAGTCCGGGCCGTGTCGTCCACACCTCCTGTGCCGCCGGTGCCGCCTGTGCCGCCTGTGCCGCCGGTGCCGCCCGTGCCTCCCGAGCCCGGGCCGTCCGGGTGGGTGGCGCCGGTGCCCGGGGTGTCCGTGTGGGTGGCGGCCGTGGACGGGGTGTCCGGGTGGCTGGTCGGGGACGGGGTGTCGCCGCCGCGCGAGGGCTGGTTCAGGTCGTTGCGCGGCAGGTTGTCCGGGGCGTGGCCGCCGGGGGTGCCGGGGTCGCCCGTGCGGCCCGTGGGGGTGTTGTCGAAGCCGCCCGGGCCGGGCGTGACGTTGTCCAGGGTGTGGAGCGGGGCGGAGATGTCGGAGCCGAGGCGGATGGCGTTGTCGCTGCCGCGGACGCCCGCTCCGACCAGTTCGCGCTCCGGGACCCTGGCGGTGGCCGGAGTGTCCGGCTTCGGGGCGTCGGTGCGCGGTACGTCCGCGCCGTCGGTCTTCCCGGGTTCCTGCTTGGCGGCCGTTCCGCTCTGCTCGAGAGAGCCGTCTGCCCGGTAGATGTTGCCGTCGATGTCCATGAACCGCGACGCGCCGTCCCCCGGCAGCTTCACCGTGCCCGACGGGAAGGTCGTCGTGCCCTCGGGCAGCTTGATGTTCCCGTCCGGGAGCTTGACCGCGCCCTCCGGGACCGCAGCGCCGGAGGGGAGGTGGATCGCGCCGTCCGGCAGCACGACCGCGCCGTCGGGCAGCGCGACCGCGCCGTCCACGTCGATCCTGGGGATCTCGACGTTGCCCAGGCCCTTCAGCCCGGCCATCACGTCGCCCATCTTCGAGAAGCCCGCGCCGGCGCCCTTGAACATGTACGTCACCGGGTCGATGGCCCGGCCGGCCTTGCCCGCGAACGACAGGGTCTTGGCGACCGCACCGGCCTTGCCGGCGCCGGCGACCGCGCCGCCCGCGCCGCCGGTGAACACCGTGGTCAGGACGTTGAAGGTGACCGCGCCCGCCGCCCGGGAGGGGTTGGTACCCCACTGGTCCCAGGCCACCAGGGCCTTGCCCGTCTCCTTCATCGCCGTACGCGAGTCACGGATCCAGGACGGCAGCTGCTTGTCGTCCGCCATCCAGAACGCCGCCCCGACCCCGGGCACCGACGTGATCGCCAGGCCCGTCGCGAGCTTCGCCAGGCCCGTCCAGGCCTGCCCGGCCGCGTCCCAGCCGCTGAAGCCCACCAGCGTGCCCAGGCCCTTGATGGTGCCCCACACGCCGTCGACGATGACGCCCTTGCCGAAGTCGTAGGCGTGCTCCCACACCTGCCAGGCCGGGACCGACTCCTCCACCGCGTCGCCCCACGGCAGGGACTTGGCCTGCTTGAGGGCCTCGGCGTCGTAGCCGTACATGTCCTTGCCGTTGGAGCCGTCGTTCGTCTTCAGCGGGGTGCCGCCGACCAGCGCGACGATCTTCGCGTGGGCGGCCTTCTCCACCGCCTGGAACTGCGCCCACACCTCGGCGATCTCGTTGCGGCGATCGAGGTTCTCCTCGATCAGATCGCCGTCCTCACGCCACTTCTCGTCCTTGTCCGTCTTCGTGCGGAACGCCGCGGCCTCCCGCTTGAGGTCCTCCAGCCTCCGCTTCAACGGCTCCGCGTCCCGCGCGTAGGTCCCCAGCGCGCCCGCGATGGTGCACATGTCGGTGCTGATCTTCAGACCGAGGTCGGCGACCGGCTTGGTCGTCGCGAACAGCTGGTCCGCCTCCGGCGCCCGGTAGAAGGCCTGCAGGCCCCCGAAGCTGGAGTGGACGTCGCTCGTCGCGGTCGAGACCTTCGCCCCGCCCGCCGAGATCGCCTTCACCTTCGTGTCCAGCAGCTGGAGGTCTCCGGTGAAGACCGGCACCTCCGCCGGATCGACCGGCGCGTTCCCGCTCACTTCCTGCCCCCCGGCTGCTCGCGCAGGACGTCGAGGTTCATGGCGCGCGCCGCGTCCTGCGCGTGCTTGGCGGCCTCCAGGTCCCCTTCGAGGTACTCGTTGGTCGCCTTCACCGCGCCCAGCACGCAGGCCTCGATCCGCTTGGCCATCGACTCCAGCTCCGTCTTGCGCCCTTCCAGGTACTGGCTCAGCGCGGCGCCCACCGGCCCCGTCGCCTTCTGCGACAACGGAGCCCTGCCCGGCGCCACCGGGCCCTGCAGGGGGGTCGACGCCTGGGAGCCCGGCACGGCCGTACCGGCTGCCTGCGCCGCCACCGCCATGTCCGCCACCAGGGCGTTCAGAGCCTTCTCCAGCTCACCGGCGTGCGTGCCGACGGTCTTCAACTGGCTCTGCACGCCCTGCGGTTTGATGTCCCACGACGTCATCGACTATCCCCCCGTGTACCTGCTGCCCACTGCCCTGCCCCGGCCGGCTCGGCCGCCCTGCCGAACGGCCGGATCGGCCTTGCTCAGCCGATGTTGTCGACCGCGGCCCGCGCCCGGGCGAGCGTCTGCTGGGCCGTGCTGTCGTTCTTCTCCAGCGTCGTGTTCAGCAGGTTGATGATGTTCTTGACCTCCTGCGACGCGTTCGTCCAGCGCAGCTCCTTGGCGTGGTAGTCGTCCGCCACGCCGTCCGCCGCGAAGTCCGACATCGCGGCCTTCACCTGCGCGTCACGCGCCGCGATCACCTGCTCCAGCTGGCCGATCACGACCTTGATGTTGCCCTGGGCCTCCGTCGAAGCGCCCACGTCATACGAACGACGGTCCGTACCACCAGCCATCACACACCACTCCCCGTGAGGTCAGCGGCCCGAGAACCGGGCCGCGTCGAAGTTCGCAGCGGACATCTGCGTCTTGGCGTTCTCGCCCTGCTCCTGGTCGCCCGAACCGAAGGCCTGCTCCATGCCCGACTGGCCGCCCAGGATCGCGGCCAGCGAGGCGTTCAGCTCCTTGGTGATCGCGTCGGAACGCAACTTGAAGGAGTCGAACGCGACCTTGCCGGAGCCGTTGAACTTGCCCTCCAGCGGCTGCGCGGCGTTCAGCAGCAGCTGGATCAGGGTCCCCAGATCCGTGCTGGAATTGCGCGACCCCGACATCAGGCTCGTCAGAACCTGCGTGCCCATGTCGAACTTCATTCCGCTCCCCCGCTCCCTCGAACGATCAAAAGTATCTCTACTTCTATCAACTCACATCGCTGTTGCAACCAGCAACCTGCTTCCTGTGACAAAGGCCTGACAAACCGCCGGGTTCCTTCACGAGCCCTTCAGGTGCCGCACCAGGCGCTCGAAGTCGCTCCACCCCGACAGGTCGGACGGATCTCCCGGCAGCGCGTAGTAGAAGGCCGGACGGGCCTTCGGTCCCAGCGCGAGCGGCTGTTGCGCCAGCGGCGTCCGCCGGGCGCGGTCGTCCGGCAGGGCGTGGGCCTCCTCCGCGCCGAGGACGAAGGCCAGCGGTACGCCGGGCCCCTCGAAGCGCGGCGGCACCGCCAGGTCCCGCCGTGCTTTGCGGAGTTGTACGAGCATCGACTGGAGGTGGTGGCGGGTGGCGAGCACCTCCGCCGCCCGCGTCAGCGCCTCCAGCGGCGGCTCCTCGTCCGCCCCGTAGCCGAAGGCCACGGTGACGTCCTCCTCGACGCCGGCCTTCGTACGGGTGATGCGGACCGTCGCGTGAGCGGGCCGCTCCGGGCTGCCGACCACCACGAACCAGCTCGGCTCGGGCGCCCGCGCGAAGGCGGTGTCCGTCAGCCGGGCCGGCGACCACGGCAGGTTCGCGGGCTCCGCGCTGCCCCAGCCGGCCGGGGGTCCGCCGGTGAGCTCGCACCACAGCGCCTCCAGAGCGCCGCCGAGGACCAGCCGCTCGTCGGCGGGGCGGACCGTGCGGAAGGTGACGGCCAGCTGCCGCTCCCCGGTGTCCGCGAACTCCCGGAACGCGGCCGCCACCGGGGTGTCCGGGTCGTCCTCGGTGGCGCCCGGCGAGGCCACCGGGGCGAACATGCCCTCCTGCCAGCGCAGCACCGCCCCCGAGCGGCCGTCGTAGTAGCCCTCCTGTTCGTCCTGCACGACCCAGCGCGAGGGCCAGCCGGGCAGGCTGTCCCGTACGGCCGGGGAGAGCGTCGCCCCCGCCGGGCTGACGATCTGCAGGCCGCGCTCCGCGGCGGCGACGGCCCGGAAGGCGTCGGAGAGCCAGGCCGTCATCGCGACCACGGGCCGGTCGGTGATGACGACGGCGACCTTGTCGGTGAGGACGTCGACGGCCGGCTGCGCGGCGGCGGGCGCCGGCGCCAGGCCGACCCCCTCGGACGCGACCACGGCGAGCGACAGCGCGGCCTCGGGCGGCCAGACCGTGCCGCCCGCGAGCGCGGCGACCCGGGCGGCGAAGGTGCCGGCGAGCCGCTCGGCCTCCGCGACACCGGTCGTGGCGCGGGCCTCCGTCCACCAGAAGGGGACGGGCGGCGCCGCGGCTCCGAAAAGCCGCTCGGCCTCGCCGGCCACCTGGACGAGCAGCGGCGCCTCGACGGAGACCAGCGGCCGGCCCGACGCGTCGCAGAGCTGCACGACCGCTCCCTCGCCCGCCGTGTTCACCAGCTTGTCGGGTCCTCCGGAGAGCAGGCCCGCGAGGATGCTCCAGGGGTCGGGCATCCGCGGGGTGAGGGCTACGACGTCCTTGGTCATGGGGCGTGCGGTCCTTCGGTCGGTCGGGGGAGCCGGCGCTCGCGCGCGGACGGCCACTGGGGCGGACGGGCGGTCACTCGGGGGCGGTGGCCGGTCATGAGGGCGGGCGGTCACTCGGGGCGTCGGTCGTTCGGGGCATCGGTCGTTCGGGGCGTCGCTCACGCCGGCGTGTGGACGGTCTGGATCAGGCGGGGGGACTGGCCCCGGCGCACGAGGACACCGCGCCCGGCGGGCTGCTGGGAGGCGTACACCCCCGGGAACAGCTGGCCTTCGCTCCGGTCTCCCGCCATGACGACCGCCGAGGCCCCCGATTCGCGCAGGCCCTGCACCAGCGGCTCGTACATCCCGCGCGAGGCGCCCGCGACGCGGCGCGTCAGGACGAAGTGCAGGCCGATGTCGACCGCCGACGGGATGTACGGCAGGAACGGCGCCAGCGGCGACTGCCCCGCGGTGGTGAGCACGTCGTAGTCGTCGACGAGCACCACGATCCGCGGCCCGCCGCCCCAGCTGCCCGGCTCCAGGTCCTCCAGCCGCGCGGCGTCGTCGGGCAGCCGCTTCTCCAGCTCGGTGGCGATGCCGGCGGCCAGCCCCGCGCACATCTTGGCGTTGTACGCGTACCCGCCGTTGAACTCCTCGGGGACCACGCCGCGCAGGCTGCGCCGCGGGTCCATGATCGCGAAGACGAGCTCGTCCTCGCCGTGGCGCTCGATGAGGCCGGCGGCGATCGTCTTCAGCAGGTTCGTCTTGCCGCACTCGCTGTCCCCCATGACCAGCAGGTGCTGGTCGTGGTGGAACAGGTCGAGGAGCACGGGAGCCAGCGCGCCCTGGTCGAGGCCGATCGGCACCCGTACGGGCTCGGCCACCGGGCCCGGCAGCAGGTGCGGCTCCAGCAGGTGCGGCAGCACCCGTACCGGCTGGGCGGCCTCGCCGCTCCAGGTGGCGCGGATCGTACGGGCCGTGCGCTCCAGGACGGCGCCCAGCTCGGCGGCGTCGGCGAGCCCGTCGGTGCGGGGCAGCGCCACCTGCGCGAAGAGCTTGCCGTCGGTCAGGACGCGGCCCGGTTCGTCGGGCGAGAGGGTCTCGGCCAGCTTGCGCTCGATGCTGGACTCGCTGGGGTCGTTGAGGCGCAGCTCGACGCGGGTGCCGAAGTTCGACTGGGTGGCGATGCGGACGTCGTTCCAGCGGAGCATGCCCGCGACGACGTGGATGCCGTAGCCGCCGCCGCGCTTGAGGATGTCGACGACGGCGTCGTCGAGCTCCTCGAAGTCGTCGCGCAGCGCGCCGAAGCCGTCGATGACGAGGACGATCTCGGCGGAGGCCAGCCGGGGCAGCCGGCCGGCCGCGTGCAGGGTGCGCAGCTGTTCGACGGAGTCGATGCCGTGCTCGCGGAAGAGGTCCTCGCGGGTCGCGAGCATGTTCCGGACCTCTTCGACGGTGCGGGCCGCGCGCTCGCGGTCGGCGCGGCCCGCGATCCCGCCGACGTGCGGCAGGCCCGCCAGGGCCTGGAGGCCGCCGCCGACGAGGTCGAGGCCGTAGACGCCGACCTCCTGCGGCGTGTGCGTCAGCGCGAGGGAGAGGACGAGGGTGCGCAGCAGGGTGGTCTTGCCGGACTGCGGGCCGCCGATGACGGCGGCGTGGCCGCCGGCGACGGTGAGGTCCAGGTACCACTCGCCCTGCCACTGCCGGGTCGGGTCGTCGAGGAGGCCGAGCGGCACGCAGAGCCGTCCGCGCCGCTTGGCGAGCTGCATGCCGCGGGCGCCCACGTCGAGGGGCCCGGCCACCGAGTCCAGTGACATCCCGCCGGGCAGCGGGGGCAGCCAGATGCGGCGCACCGGCGCGGCGGCGTGCTCCAGCTGCTCGACGACGACGCCCATCTCGGTCGGTCCGGTCTCGCGGCGGCGGGCCGCGGGCTCGGGGGCGCCGGTGCCCTGGGGTTCGGACAGGGTGTTGAAGGCCTCGTACTCCAGGGCGAGGGGGCCGAGGTCCTCGGCTTCGGCGCGCTGGACGGGTCCCCGGTAGGCCCCGGACACGTAGCTCGCCTTGAACCGCTCGTAGTGGCTGGTGTCGACCTTGAGGTAGCCGAAGCCGGGGAGCGGCGGGAGGTGGAAGGCGTCGGTGGTGTCCAGGACCGTGCGGGACTCGTCGGCGGAGAAGGTGCGCAGGCCCAGGCGGTAGGAGAGGTAGGTGTCGAGGCCCTTGAGCTTGCCGCCCTCGATGCGCTGGCTGGAGAGCAGCAGGTGCACGCCGATGGAGCGGCCGATCCGTCCGATGGACAGGAACAGGTCGATGAAGTCGGGTTTGGCGGTGAGGAGTTCGCCGAACTCGTCGATGACGACGAAGAGGTGGGGGAGCGGGTCGAGGTCGGGCCGGCGCTCGGCGCGCAAGGCTGTGTAGTCGCCGATGTCGGCGATGTTGCCCGCGTCCTTGAGGACTTGCTGGCGGCGCTTGACCTCGCCGGCCAGGGAGGCGTGGACGCGCTCGACCAGCCCCGCCTGGTTCTCCAGGTTGGTGATGACTCCGGCGACGTGCGGGAGGTCCGCGAACGGGGCGAAGGTGGCGCCGCCCTTGTAGTCGACGAGGACGAGGGCGAGGTCCTCCGGCGGGTGGGTGGCGACCAGGGCGAGGACCAGGGTGCGCAGCAGCTCGGACTTCCCGGAGCCGGTGGCGCCGACGCACAGGCCGTGCGGGCCCATGCCCAGCTCGGAGGATTCCTTGAGGTCCAGCAGCACCGGCTGGTGGGAGTCGCTGACGCCGATGGGGACGCGCAGGAAGGCGCGTTCGCCGCGCGGGGCCCACAGGGCCGCCAGGTCCAGCCGGGCGACGTCGTCGATGCCGAGCAGGTCGGCGAAGTCGACGGGCCCGGACAGGGGGGCGTCGATGAGGGACTCGGCGGACAGGCGCAGTGGGGCGAGCATCCGGGCCAGGCCCTCGGCGAAGGGGATGCCGACCTCGTCGACGGTGCCGTGCGCACTGACGGGCTCGTCCTGGCGCAGGTCCTCGATCAGCACCCGGTCGCCGTCGACGGTGATCCGTACGCCGACGTGTCCGGGCTCCTGGATTCGCTGCTCCAGCAGGTGGAGGACGGTGACGCCCATCTCGCGCAGGCCGACCGCGTCGTCGGGGCGGGGCAGTTCGACGGCGTCCTCACCGTGTCCGTCGGCGACGACGAGCAGCCGGGACGTCATGGACAGGGCGTCCTTGCCGGCGAGTCCGCGGCGCACCTCGGCGGCGTAGGAGGCGCGGCGGCGCAGCTCCGGGCCGATCTGCCGGGAGAGCTGGGCCGCGGAGGGGGCGATGCGGCGTGCGGCGACGGGGCCGTCGAGCTGCTCGGTGTCGAGGAGGTGGGGCATCCACTTGGCCCACTCCCAGTCGGCGAGCCGGTCGCCGGGCACGGCCAGCGCGATCGCGACGTCGTCGGGGGCGTGCAGGGCGGCGGCCTGGACCAGCAGGGCGCGGGCGACGCGCAGGCAGTCCTCGCGGGGGCCGACGACGCTGATGTCGCCCACCCGGTCGAGCGGGACGGTGAGGGGGAGCTCGGTGCCGTTGCGGAAGCGGGCGGTCAGCGCGGAGGCCTCGTTGAGCATGAAGAGGTCGGGCGGGGTGAGGACGGTCGAGCCCTGTTCGCCGATCCGCAGGTCCCGTACGGGCATCTCGCCGGTGCCGACGCGCACGCGCAGGAAGTCCCCGTCGACGCGGCGGCGCTCCCACAGCCGGGCCGGGTCGCGGACGATGTCGTACAGGGCGTGCGGCGGCGGGTTGAGCACGTCGGCATGCTCGCCGCGCTCGCGCTCCTCGGCGGCGAGTTCCTCGCGGAGGTCCTCCAGGTAGGCGAGGTAGGCCTCGCGCTGGGTGCGGCGGGTGCGCTGGGCCTTGCCGCGCTGGGAGAACACCAGCCCGAGGGACCCGACGATGGTGACGACGAGGATCAGTGCGCCGAGCACGGCGAACTGGCTGTTGCGGACGACCGTCATCATCACGACGGACGACATGACCCCGGCCACGGGCAGCAGCGACATCGCGATGTTGCCCGCCTTGCCCTCGGGGAGGTTGGGCGGGGCCTCGATGGTGCGCGCGGCGGAGGCGGCCGGCGGTTTGACGGTCCTGGCCGGGCGGTGGATCAGTCGGGTGCTCATCGTCGTCGTCCGTCGGTCGCGGGCGGGCTCGTCATCACGGTCAGTGGCGCTTCTGGGAGAGCTGGAAGACGTCCGCGGCGAGCCGGGCGGCGGTCTGCCGGGTCGAGCGGGCGAGCAGTTCGGTGCGGATGGTGCCGCCGGCGGCGAGGTGGCGGTCGTACGGCAGGACGTGGACGCCCGTCCCGGTGGCCCGCAGGACCCGGGTGGCCTCGGCGAGGTTGATCCCCGGGTGGGGGGTCTGCTCGGTGAGCACGACGACCGTGCCGGCGATGACGTGCGGGGGCAGTCCCTGCATCCACTGGAGGACGGCCTGCATGCTGGCGATGCCGTCGAGGGTCGCGGGGGTGGTCAGGACGCGGGCCTGGGAGGCGGAGAGCGCGACGCGGGCGACCTCGGCGGGGAGCGTCTCGCAGTCGACGACGGTCACGCCGAAGTAGCGGCGGAGCGCGACCATGGCCCGCTCGTAGGACCGGGTGTCGAGCATCGCGCCGATCTGGCCCTGACTGCCCGGCAGCAGCCAGGCGTTGTCGCGGAGCTGGACGAGGTAGCCGGTGACGTCGAGCAGCGACATCTGGGGTTCGACGATGTCCGCGACGTCGCCGGTGGTCCAGCGCAGGGTTTCGGCGCCGAGGCGGATCGGCAGCGAGCCGAGGGCCGGGTCGGCCTCGACGAAGAGGACCGGGTCCTGGCGGTAGTGGGCGTACGTGGTGCCGAGCAGGGCGGCGACCGTGGTCTTGCCGGCGCCGCCGCGGATGGAGGTGACGGAGATCTGGCGGCCGGTGGTCACGGGCTGCTGGAGCAGCTCGGCGGCGCGGGTGGCTTCGGCGACCTCGCGTGCGGAGGATGAGGAAACGGTTCTGCGTACGGCGCGCACGGCGCGCGCGGTGAAGGCCTCGCCGTGCCGGGGGCGCCGCCGCTGCGCCGCGGCGAGCTTCCCGTCGACGGTGGGCCGGGAGTCGGGCGCCCGGACGGCCCGGCCCGGCTGCCCGGCCCCCGGCTGCCCGGCCCGGCCCTGGCTTTGGCCCTCGGCCTGGTACGGGTACGCGGGCCCCGGCTGCGGTACGGCGTGCGCCGGGGCGGCGTGGGCCGGGCCCGGCTGCGGCCCGCCCGGGGGCGGGAACCCCGGCCCGGGCGCGCCGGGGGTGGGTGCGGCGGGGACGTGCGGCCCGGGCGCGCCGGGCGGGGTGGGTGCGCCGTACGAGGCGGGTGCGCCGGGGACGTACGGGGCGGGTGCGCCGGGGGTGCCGTACGGCCCGGGCGGGGTGGGTGTGCCGGGGGTGGGGGACGGGGAGGGCGTCCCGGGGATCTGTGGCGCCGGTGCGCCCGGGCCCTGGGCGGGGAGTTGTGCCCCCGGGGCCCGGGGCGGTGCCTGGGCGCCCTGCGGCGCGGCTCCGCCCCGGAGGTCGCGCAGGACGTCGCCCTGCCAGTTGTCTCCGTTCGGCATGTCTGCCCCTGCCTCTTCTTCCGACCTGCTGCCCCGCCGCGGAGCACCTGCGCGTTGACTCAGAACTTGTCGAGCAGCTGCCCGTACACCCCGAACACCCCGACGGCGAGCGGGAAGAGCCCCACCATGCCGATCGATTCGACCAGGTCGGCCGTGCGCCGCAGCCGTACCTGCACGTGCTCCGGCGGCTGCACCGCGAGGACGAGCAGCGGCAACAGGGCCGCCGCGCCCAGGACGGCGAGCGGTCCGGCGCCCCCGTCGTGCTCGGTCCACAGCACCACGAGCCGTACGAGGAGCAGCGCGGCGGCGGCGAACAGCGCCACGACCTCGGCGACCAGCGGGAAGGCGCGCGCCCGCGACAGGAGCACCACGGCGACGAGCGTCGGCAGCGTCACCGTCCACACGGTGGGCTTCTCCGCCAGCGTCAGCAGCCAGCCCGCGGCCGCGGCCGAGACCGCGGTGACGATCGTCGCGAGGGCGAGCCCGCGGTGCGTCGCGGCGAGCGCGTTGCCCACCTCGTGGCGGCTGACGGAGGCTCCGCCCGAGCGGCGGTCGTCGAGCGCGGTGAGGCCCGAGCCCATCAGGGCGAGTCGCGGCAGCAGGCCGAGCAGCACCACGGAGAAGAGCGCCATGACCGCGCCGAGCCGGGCCGGATCGTCCTGGACGGCGGCGACGGCCTCCCACAGGGCGGTGACCACCGCGGTCGCCGCGGCGCCCATGAGCCCGCCGCGGCCGAGCGGCGAGAAGTAGCCGAGCAGCAGCAGCGTCAGGATCAGCGCGCCGGCGACGGCGGCGAGCCGCACGATGCCCGACCAGTGGTGGGCGTCCGCGGCGGTCCACGCCGTGAGGACGCCCAGCCCGCCGGAGGCGAGCAGGAGCGCGGTCGCCAGGCCCCGGTTGCCCTGCCCGATCCGGGCGACGAGCGCGCCGGCGGCCAGCAGGACGAGCGTGAGCGCGGCGAGGGAGAGGGCCAGCGAGCCGAGGGGGAACTCGCGCCGGGCGAGCAGGGCGGCGGCCACGGTGAAGGCGACGGTGGCCACCCCCGCGCTGCCGCGCCGGGCGGCGGGCCGCCAGCGCCAGGCCTGCAGGTCGAGGTCGTCGGCCACCAGGTCGGTGACGTCGTGGACCACGGGAGCGGGCGGCGCGGAGTGGGTCCTGACGAGTCGCAGGACGGCGCCGTCGGCGATGCCGGCCGAGGCGAGCGTGCTGTCGTGCGGCAGCGCGGAGCCGTCCGAGGTGATCAGCTGCCGGGTCATCGGGCGCGAAGCGGCCCGGTCGTCCAGCAGCTGGAGTATGTCGGGGAGCAGCTGCCCGATCGGAGTGTCGGAGGGCAGGACCATGTCGGCCCGGCGCCGCTCGCCGACCAGGGTCACCCGGCTCAGCTGCGCCCGGGACGTCGTTGCTGTGCTCACCACTTACGGGAACCTATCATCGCGGGATTGCGCCCTTCCGGGGCCGGTTCGGGGCCGATTCGGGGCCGATCCGGGCCGATTCGGGGCCAAGGGGGACATGGCTCTGCTGCCGGAGGCGGGGCCTCTCCCGGCTCCGGCACGACTGTCATCCGCACGGTCTGCGACCGCTGTCGTCCGCACGCGCTACGACCGCGTCGGCCGGGGCGAGGCGGCCGTGGGCGAGGGCTGCGCCGACTTCGGCGGCTTCTGCGTCTTCGGAGCCTTCGTCGACGTCGACGTCGATGTCGGCGGCGATGTCGACGTCGACGGCGTGCGGGATGCGGACGGGCCGGTGGGCTGCCGCTGCGGCGTCACCGGCTGCCCGAACTGCTGCACCTGCTGCTGCTGTTTCTGCTTCTCGGCCTTCTGCTTGGCGAGCGTGTGCTGGACGAAGGACCATCCGACGCACCCCGCGCAGAGGACGGCGGCGATGGCGATGCCCGCGAACAGCTTCCCGAGCCGCTCGTCGGCCGTGCGCCGCGCCCGCTGCGCGCCGAAGAGCAGTGCGTCCCTCATCCGGCGGCGGCGTACCGCCACCGACTCCAGAAGCTGGCTGTCGTAGTCCCGTGCCATCCGTCGTCCGTCGCCTCGGTCCCGGCTCGTCGAGCGCCCGCAGCCGCTCCGCTCCGGGTGCGGCTGCTGCGCGTGCGGACTGCGAAGTCCCTGTGTTCTGCCTCTGCAACATAGAGCATCGGTCGGCCCGGCCTGCTCCCGGGAGGCGGCGGGCGGCCCTTCCCCCGCCCCGCGCACAATGGTCCCCGACGCGCGGAGCGGACATGAGGGAGAGACGGACATGAACGGTCGGGCACCGCAGGACGGCATCGAGGACCCCGCGGGTGCGCCGGAGGTACGGCTGCGCACCGCCGCCGAGGGGGACCTCGACGCGGCGGCCGCCCTGTTCCGCGGCTACCTCGACTTCTACGAGGTGGAGGTCGACGACCCGGACCGGCCCCGCGCCTTCCTGGCCGAACGGATCGCCAACGACGAGTCCCTGGTGCTGCTCGCCGAGGTGCCGGGGACCGGGACGGTCGGCTTCGCCCAGGTCTACCGCACCTTCTCCTCCCTCGCCATGCGGCCCGCCTGGCTCCTCGGCGACCTGTACGTGGCCCCGGCCGGGCGCCGTTCGGGCGCGGGCCGGGCGCTGCTGCGGGAGGTGCTGCGCCGGGCCGCCGAGGCGGGCGCGGCCGCGGTGCAGCTGGAGACCGCGTACGACAACTTCGTCGCGCAGGGGCTGTACGAGGCGGAGGGCTTCGTACGCGAGGAGTTCCACCTGTACCTCCGCGACCTGGGGGGCCCGGCCTGAGCCGGGCGCGTCCGGGCCGGATGCTCCCGCACCGCGAAGGCCCCGTGGGCGCGCGGGAGTTCGACGCACCCGCGGGGGAGGGGTCGTCGGCCCGGCCCGGCGGTGGGACCGTGCCCGGCGGCACGCACGTACGCAAGGGGGCTTGGCAGGGGCTCACTTGGCGTCGGCGTAACACTCCACCACAGCCGTCGTGAAGGGGAAGCGGACCGGGGTGTCGCCGAAGGCGATCCTCCCCGCCCGGTCCCCGGCGGCGCGGATCGCCTCGGCCACGGCCCCGGCCTCCTCGGCCGGGCAGTGCACGATCACCTCGTCGTGCTGGAAGAACACCAGCTCGGCCCGCATGCCGGCGGTCGCCTGCCGCAGGGCCGCGAGCAGCAGCAGGGCCCAGTCGGCGGCGCTGCCCTGCACCACGAAGTTGCGGGTGAACCGGCCGCGGGCCCGGGTGTCGGACGAGGCGTAGCTCGGGGTCCAGGCGTCCGCGCGGTCCTGCGGGACCCCCGCCTCACCGCCCTCCTCCGCCTCCCCCGCGTCGGCGGAGACGGCGGGCGGCGGGCAGGTGCGGCCCAGCCAGGTCCGCACCAGCCGGCCCTCCTCGCCGGCCCGGGCGGCGTCGTCCACGTACGCCACGGCCCGGGGGAAGCGGCGGCGCAGGGCGGCCAGGTTCTTCAGGCCGTCCCCGGAGGTCTGCCCGTAGACGGCGCCGAGGACGGCGAGCTTGGCCTTGTCCCGGTCGCCGGAGAAGCCCTGGCGGGAGACGGCCGTGTAGAGGTCCTCGGGCCGTCCGGCCACCTCCATGAAGGCGGGGTCGCGGGAGATGGCGGCGAGCACCCGCGGCTCCATCTGGTCGGCGTCGGCGACGACGAGCCGCCAACCGGGGTCGGCGACGACCGCCCGGCGGATCACCTTGGGGATCTGGAGCGCCCCGCCGCCGTTGGTCACCCAGCGTCCGGTGAAGGTCCCGCCGGGGATGAACTCCGGGCGGAAGCGGCCGTCGTGGACCCAGTCGGCGAGCCAGCTCCAGCCGTGGGCGGTGTAGATCCGGTACAGCTTCTTGTACGCGATCAGCGGTTCGACGGCGGGGTGGTCCAGCTCCTGGATCTCCCAGCGGCGGGTGGACTTCAGCTTGATCCCGGCTCCGGCGAAGGCCTTGATCACGTCCGCGGGAAGGTCGGGGCGCACGCGGCGGCCGAACGCCGCGGAGACCTGCTCGGCCAGCTCGGCCAGTCGGCGGGGCTCGCCGCCGCCCGCGTACCGCTCGCCGAGCAGGTCGGTCAGCAGGGCGCGGTGTACGTCGGCCCGCCAGGGCAGGCCGGCGCGGTTCATCTCGGCGGCGACGAGGAAGGCCGCGGACTCGGCGGCCACCAGCAGCCGCATCCGGTCGGGATGGGCAGTGGCGCCGAGCCGCGCCGTCTGGTCGGCGTGGACGGCCAGCAGGGCGTCGAGGGGGACGGGCGCGGGCTGCGGGTCGAACAGGGAGTCCTGCGTCCCGCGCTCGGCGGCCCGCTGCGGCGGATCGGGCGGTACGGGGGCCCCGGTGAGGCGGGCCCAGGCGGCCGCCGCCGAGCGGGGCTCACCGAGCCGCCCCTCGTGGCCGAGCAGGAGCAGCTCGGCGTCCTCGACGTCGTGGCAGCGCTCGACGCGGGCGCCGGCGGCGAGCAGCCGGGGGTACACGGCGGGGGTCGACCGCCACACCCAGCGCGTCCCGGCGGGGGCGGCGCGCACCGCATCGGCGGGGTCGCGGACGCGCAGCCGCGGCCCGGCGGCGGCGGCCCCCGCGGTCCCGGTCCCGGGCGCGGTCCCCGGCGCGGGGTCTGCGGGCGCGGCGTGCCACCACCCGTCGGCGTCCTCGGCGAGGGCCCACCGGCCGGCGTTTTCGCTCACGGGTGCGAGTGTCCCACCGGGGTCCGACAGCGGCGCGGCGCCGTGCCGGGCCCTGCCGGGGGCGTGCGGGGGGTCGTCGGGTGCGGCGCCGCTGCCGGGGCTCCGCCCCGGGCCCCGCGCCTCGAGGGCCGGCGGGGCTGGAACGCCGTTGCCGGGGCGGGGCCGGACGGCCCTCGGAGGGGCGCGGGGGGACATGCCAAGCTGAGGGGTGTGAGAGACCTTGCCGAGACCGTCGACCGCGCCTTCGCCGCCGCCCTCTACGCCCAGGACGACGCCGGGCTGGACACCGGCGCCTCGGTGCTCGTTGCCGAGCCCGCGCTGTGGCCCGGGGTGGGGCAGGAACTGCTCGCGCGCGGGGAGTCGTACGTACGGCAGGGCTGGGAGCGGGGCTGGCGGCCGGCCGACGTGCTGCGGCTGGTGCGGCGGGACCTCGACGAGCGGCACCTGAGGATCACCGGGGACCTGGTGGCCGCCGAGGCGCGCCGCTACGCCCGGCTCCCGGCCCGGTGGACCGACGCCGAGGTGTGGTGGGGGAGCGACGAGGAGTACGGCGACCGGCTCGCGCAGCGGGAGCGGACGGACCGGTTCACGCTGGCCACGGCCTTCCTGGAGGTGTTGCGACTGCTGATCCGGCTGCCCTCGGTCGAGCCGGTGGGCCCCCTCCCGGGCGACCCGGCGGACCCGGGGGAGCACGCGCACATCGAGCCGCGGATGCTGGGCCGGATCCGGGCCCTGCTCGCGAAGGCCGAGGCGACCACCTTCCCGGAGGAGGCGGAGGCCCTCAGCGCGAAGGCCCAGGAGCTGATGGCCCGGCACACCGTGGACGAGGCGCTGCTGGCCGCGCGCGGCGGCGGGCCTGGGCAGGTGCCGGGGGCGTGCCGGATCGGAGTGGAGCCGCCGTACGAGGAGGCCAAGGCGGTGCTGCTCGACGCGGTGGCCACGGCCAACCGCTGCCGGGCGGTGTGGAACGGCGGCTTCGGCTTCTCGACGGTGGTCGGCTTCGAGAGCGACCTGGAGGCGGTGGAGCTGCTGTTCACCTCGCTGCTCGTGCAGGGCACGGCGGCGATGACCCGCGCGGAGGCGGCCCAGCGCTCCGGCGGGCGCAAGCGGACGAAGACGTTCAGGCAGTCCTTCCTGCTCGCCTACGCCAGCCGTCTCGGCCAGCGGCTCGCCGAGACGGCCGAGCACACGGCCGCCGAGGCCCCGGACAACCTGCCGGCCCTGGTGGCCCGCGACGTGGCGGTCACCTCCCGGGCGGACGAGATGTTCCCCCGGACGACGACGACCCGGCTGCGCGGGGCCACCGACCACGCGGGCTGGGAGGACGGCACGGCGGCCGCCGACCGGGCCCACATGGGCGGCCGGCGCACCTCCCTCCCCGGCTGAGCGCTGTCACGAAAGCCCGCCCCGACCGATGCGCGAGCCGGACAACTGCGGGCAGGCGACGGGAAGGACGGCCACGTCGGGCAGACGACCGGCACCACGGCCACGGCGGGCTGACGACCGCGGCACCGGCACGGCCCGGCACGACGGGCACGACCCGGCACGACCGGCACCGCTGCCACGACGGGGCAACGACCGGCACCGCCGCCACGGCGGTCTGACGACCGGCGGCCCGGGCACGACCGACTCGGCCGGCACGGCCCGGCACGACGGGCACGACGGGCACGACCCGGCTCGACCGGCACGACGGGCAGGCGCCCGGCAGCACCGGCACGATCGGCCGTGCGGGCAGGGCCCGGGGCCGGGGCCGGGGGCCGTCTGCGGATCATGACGGGGCGCCGACCGGTCGACCGTCCGGCCCGCGCACCGGACGCCGGCCGCCGGACACCGCGCACCCCGCACCCCGCACCGGACGCCGGACACGTCGGGGGAGGCGCCGAAAAAGGGGCGATCCGGGCGAAACCGCTACCCTCGACGCCATGAGCTGGCTCCGGGCGCTGAGGGACACCGCCTGGTCCGGCGTGAAGGTTGAGCGGACCCGGCTGGAACCCCTCGTCGCCCTGCGCGCCGCCGCCGGGCTCGCCCTCGTCATCGGCGCCGGGCTCGCGCTGTTCGGCCCCGGGTCCGCGGCCAGTTCGGCCTTCGGCGCCTTCATGGCCGCCGTCGCGAGCTTCCAGCAGAGCTGGCGCCCGCGGCCCGTCCTCGCCCTCGCCTCCGGGCTGACCCTGGCCGTCTCCACCTTCGCGGGCTACCTCGTCGGCTCCTCGCACCTCGCGCTCTTCCTCGTCCTCCTCGCCCTCTGGACCTTCGCCGCGAGCCTGATGTGGGCGGCCGGCCCCACCGCCGGGATCATCGCCTCCGGCAACGTCGCGATCATGCTGGTCACCGTCACCCTGCCCACCTCGGTGCCGCAGGCCGCCGGACACGCCGCGATGATCGCCGCCGGCGGGGTGGTCCAGGCGCTGCTGATCGTGCTCTTCCCCATCCGCCGGTGGGGCGCCCAACGCGACGCCCTGGCCGACGCGCTCGCCGCCGAGGCCGACTACGCCCGCCGCCTGCGCCACGACCCGCACGCCCCCTTCGACCCGCAGCCGCTGATGCGGGCACGGGCCGCCGCCACCGTCACCGCCCGCCAGGCCCGGCGGCGCCCCGCCGAACTGCACGGTGCGCGCGGGCTCGCCGAACGGATCCGGCCCGTGCTGGCCTCGCTCGCCGATCCGGCCGTGGGGGCGCCGGCCGAGGGCCCGGGGCGGGACCGGGTCCGGGAGCTGCTCGCCGCCGGCGGGACGGCGCTGGACGCCGCCGCGCGCGCGATCCGGCACGGGGAGCCGGTCGTCCTGCCCGCACCGGCCCTCGCCGTGCTGCGGGCCCCCGACACGGAGGATTTGCTCGCGGGGGCGCCGCTGCGGGCCGCGCGCAGGCTCGCCGCCCTGCTGGACGACGTACTGGAGACCGCGGAGCCGGGGTCGGGGCGCACCGCCGATCCCAGGGAGTCGATGCTGCGGCCCACCCTGTGGAGGCTGGCGCCGCTGGTCCTGAAGGACGTACGGGCCGAGCTGCGGCCGGGGTCGCCGATCCTGCGGCACGCCCTGCGGGTCACCGCCGTGGCCTGCACGGGCCTGGTGGTCGGCCAGGCGCTGCCGCTGGGGCACGGGTACTGGGCTCCGATGGCCTCCGTGATGGTGATGCGGCCGGACTTCTCCCAGACCTACTCGCGGGCCGTCGCCCGCTTCGCCGGCACCCTGGTCGGAGTCGGCGTCGCCACCGGCATCGTGCAGCTCGCCCACCCCGGCATGTACCTGTCCGGCTTCCTGGCCGTGGTGAGCGCGGGCCTGATGTACGTCCTGATGCGCACCGGGTACGCCGTCGCGCAGCTCTTCGTCTCCGCGTACGTCGTCTTCCTGCTCGGCATGGGCGGGGTCCGCTGGGACCAGACCGTCCCCGACCGGGTCGCCCTCACCCTGGTCGGCGGCGTGCTCGCGATGGCCGCCTACGCCCTCTACCCGGCGTGGGAGACACCGCGGCTGCGCACCCGCCTCGCCGACTGGCTGGCCGCCGACGGCCGGTACGCGGCCGCCGTCCTGGGGCAGTACGCCGACCCGGCCGGGGCCCGGCGCGCGGATGTGCGCCGGGCGCTGCTGGACACCCGGGACGCGCGCATCGCCTGGCAGGAGGCGGTGTCGCGGGCCGCCGGGGAGCCGGTGCGCCACCGCGGCCTCTCCCGCGCGGCCGCCGAGGGCGCGGGCGACGCCCTGGCGTCGCTGGGGCGGCACGCGATGCTGCTGGAGGCGCACCTTCCGGACCGGGACCGGGCCCCGGTGCCTGGCGCCGCCGCGCTGGCCGGGGAACTGCGCGCGGCCACCGAGGCGGGTGCCAGGGCGGTACGGGAGCGCCGCGTCCCGCGGTGGGACGGGGTGCGGGACCTGCTGGCGGACTGGGACGCCCCGCGGCCGGGGGTGCTGCGCGGGGCGGCGGAGCAGGTCCTGGAGTCCCTCGACGAACTGTCAGAAGCCCTGCGTCCCTGAGCGGGACGCGTTTGTGATCAATGGACCACCCTCCGTGCACGTGCATCTGCCCATGCAGGCGCTTGTGAACACAGCTATGATCCGGTGCAGTTGACATCTGCACTATCGGGGGCTTCCTGTGGACCACGCGTACAACGGGATGGCAGCTGCAGAACTCGCTTCCTTGTTTGAGCTCACCTGGCAGAAGAGCAGACACAGCAACTCGCAGGGCTCGTGCGTGGAGTTCGCGAGACTTCCCGGCGGCGACGTCGCCATGCGCAACTCGCGCTTTCCGGACGGACCGGCGCTCGTGTACACGCCGGCCGAGATAGAGGCCCTGCTCCTGGGCGTCAAGGACGGCGAGTTCGATCACTTGATCGGCTGACGGAACAGCGCATCCATCGAGCCATGCACGTGCAGCGGCCGGGAATGATCGCGACGATCATTCCCGGCCGTCTGGCGTGAGAGGGGTGGTCGGCGCCGCCGCCGCGGGGCCTCAGTCGTGGAGCAGGAACAGCGCCCAGACGACCTTGCCGGTGAGCCGTCCCGCGAGCGGGTGCCAGCCCCAGCTGTCGCTGTAGGAGTCCACCAGGAACAGCCCCCGCCCGGACTCCAGGTCGACGTTCTCCTCGGTGCGCTCCGGGCAGAAGGCCCCCCCGGGACGGTCCTCGCTGGGGTCGCGCACCGCGCACACCAGCCGCGTGCTCCACCGCATCAGATGCAGCCGCACCGCGGGCTCCGCCTCGCACCCCGCACCCCGCGCGTCGTCCGGCAGGGCATGGCGCAGGGCGTTGGTGACGAGTTCGGAGACGACCAGGGACACGTCGTCGAAGCGGTCGTCGAGGTCCCATCGGGTCAGCGTCGACCGGGTGAACGTACGGGCGCCCCGCACCGCCTCGAACCGGGCGGGCAGAGCGCAGGAGGCGGACCCGGAGACAGCCGTGGGGTCGACCGGGGGAAGCCCCTGCCGTAACGGCTCGAGCATGGTCGATCCATTCGTCCCCATGCGAGGCACTCCCGGGATTCGCGGACAGAGCGGCGGCTCTGCCCAAAGAGAACTGCGGGGTGGGTCCGGCGCCGGCGCGAGGAGCACGCAGGTGCGCGGGACCATCGTTCCGAATGCCGGAGCCGGATGCAAGGGCAGATGCACGTGCACGCGCCGGACCTGTCCGCTCCCGTGACGGTTCTTGCTCATTTCTTCCTACGCATACTTACGGACTTCTTTTCCCGGAGGCGGGATTCCGTTACAGAACGAGTACGGCCCGATGCGTTTTGGTGGCAGACTGCGGCCCCTGGGGGTGCGGGGGCCCCGCTGGCCGTCCCGCCCGCGCGCAGGCGTGGAGCGGGGCACATCCGATGCGATGGGGAGGGCAGGACTAGTGACCGCAGAAGCCAGCGGTTCTGTGGTGCGCCGAATCCTCCTGGGCTCGCAGCTCAGGCGACTCCGTGAATCCCGCGGCATCACCCGCGAGGCGGCCGGCTACTCGATCCGCGCATCCGAATCGAAGATCAGCCGCTTGGAGTTGGGAAGGGTGAGCTTCAAGGCCAGGGACGTAGAGGACCTCCTCACGCTCTACGGCGTCACGGACGACGCGGAGCGCGAGTCCCTGCTGGGACTGGTCCGGGAGGCCAACGCCACCGGCTGGTGGCACAGTTACGGAGACGTACTGCCCGGCTGGTTCCAGACGTACATCGGTCTGGAGGGCGCCGCCTCGCTCATCCGCATCTACGAGGTCCAGTTCGTCCACGGCCTGTTGCAGACCGAGGCCTACGCCCAGGCCGTCGTCCGCCGCGGCATGCCCGGCGCCACCTCCGCCGAGATCGACCGGCGCGTCGCGCTGCGCCTGGAGCGCCAGAAGGTCCTCGTCTCCGAGAGCGCCCCGGTCTTCCACGCCGTGCTCGACGAGGCGGCGCTGCGCCGCCCGTACGGCGACCGCGACGTCATGCGCGGCCAGCTGGAGCACCTGATCGAGATCTCCCAGCGCCCCAACGTGCAGCTCCAGGTGATGCCCTTCTCGTTCGGCGGCCACGCGGGCGAGAGCGGGGCCTTCACCCTGCTGCGCTTCCCCGAGTCCGACCTCCAGGACATCGTCTATCTGGAACAGCTCACCAGCGCCCTCTACCTGGACAAGGACGAGGAAGTGGGGCAGTACGGACGGGCGATGGAGCGGCTCCAGGCGGACTGCCCCGACCCGGACCGGACCAGGGATCTTCTCCGCGGACTGCTCCAACTGTCTTGATTCGCACGTAGTATGACGTCTGATCAGTGCATGATGACCGATCGGTCTCCGGTGCAGCGCACGGGTGCGCGCTCGCAGTAAGGGATGGCATGTCCATATTCAGCGACCTGGCTCACCAGTACATCGACGGCGAATGGCTGGCCGGTACCGGTTCGTGGGACATCATCGACGTCAACCCCTACAACGGGGAGAAGCTCGCCGCCATCACCGTGGCCACCGTCGAGCAGGTGGACCTGGCCTACCGCGCCGCCGAGCGCGCCCAGCGCGAATGGGCCGCGACCAGCCCCTACTCCAGACGCGCGGTCCTGGAGCGCGCCCTGCGGATCACCGAGGAGCGCGAGAAGGAGATCGTCGAGGCGATGATCGACGAGCTCGGCGGGACCCGTCCCAAGGCCGAGTACGAAGTCCGCAGCGCCATGGAGTTCATCCGCGAGGCGGTCCAGCTGGCCGTCCGCCCCCAGGGCCGCATCCTGGCCTCGCCGGTGGAGGGCAAGGAGAACAGGGTCCAGCGGCTGCCGGTGGGCGTCGTCACCGTGATCAGCCCCTTCAACTTCCCCTTCCTGGTCACCCTGAAGTCGCTCGCGCCCGCGCTCGCCCTGGGCAATGCCGTGGTGGTCAAGCCGAACCAGAACGCGCCCGTGGTCGGCGGCGGGGTCATCGCCAAGATCTTCGAGGACGCCGGGCTCCCGGCGGGCCTGCTGAACGTGCTGGTCACCGACATAGCGGAGATCGGCGACGCGCTGCTGACCCATCCCGTCCCCAGGGTGATCTCCTTCGCCGGCTCGGACCGGGTCGGCCGGCACGTCGGCGCCGTCGCCGCCCGCCACTTCAAGCGGACCGTCCTGGAGCTCAGCGGCAACAGCGCGCTCGTCGTCCTCGACGACGCCGACCTCGACTACGCGGTGGACGCGGCCGTCTTCAGCCGCTTCGTCTACCAGGGCCAGGTCTGCATGGCCGCCAACCGCATCCTGGTCGACGCCTCCGTCGCGGAGGAGTTCACCGAGAAGTTCACCGCCCGGGTCCGCGCCCTGAAGACGGGCGACCCGCACGAAGCGGACACCCACATCGGCCCCTTGATCAACTCCTTCCAGGCCGACGCGCTGACCGCGCTCGTGGACCGGGCCGTCGCCGAGGGCGCGCAGGCGCTCGTCCGCGGATCTACGCGCGGCAACCTGGTGGAACCGACCGTCCTGGCCGGCCTCCCCGAGGACTCCCCGCTGCTGGGCCAGGAGATCTTCGGCCCGGTGGCCCTGCTGGTGGTCTTCGACGGCGAGGACGAGGCCGTACGGCTGACCAACCTCACCCCGTACGGGCTGAGCGGCGCGGTGCACACCCGGGACGTGGAGCGGGGCGTGCGCTTCGCCCAGCGGATCGAGACCGGGATGATCCACGTCAACGACTCCACGATCGGGGACGAGCCGCTGGCCGCCTTCGGCGGGGAGAAGGCCTCGGGCCTGGGGCGGCTGAACGGCGAGGCCACCGTGGAGGCCTTCACCACCCAGAAGTGGATCTCCGTGCAGCACGGGCGGACGCACTTCCCGTTCTGAGGCGCGGCCGCTCTAGACTCGACCGGGCGTACGCGGAGCAGCCGCCCGGGGGAGAGCAGAGTTGAGCAACATACCCGAGACCGGCCGGACCCCCAGGGTCCAGAACCGGCTCGTCGTCATACAGATCGTCGTCTTCTCGCTCCTGCTCACCCTGGGCGGAAGACTGTGGTACCTCCAGATACGCAACGGCCAGGAGTACACGGACGAGGCCAAGAACAACCAC
Source organism: Streptomyces sp. NPDC058674 (assembly GCF_042716505.1). NCBI lineage: Bacteria > Bacillati > Actinomycetota > Actinomycetes > Kitasatosporales > Streptomycetaceae > Streptomyces > Streptomyces sp. NPDC058674. Next base: position 76,188 of record NZ_JBHXSC010000017.1, on the reverse strand, counting down.
GTCCAACAGGTCGTCCAGCCCGCCGTGCGCGGCTCGATCCTCGACTCGCGCGGGGTCCCGCTGGCCGACAGCCAGACCCACCTCGTGGTCTCCGCCAGCCGCACCGAGCTGCTGACCATGAAGGACAAGGGCAGGGAGGTGCTGACCCGCCTCGCGGGAGTCCTGGGCATGAACCCCCAGGACGTGATCGACAAGGTCCGCCTCTGCGACGCCAAGACGCCGCAGCCCTGCTGGAACGGTTCTCCCTACCAGCCCATCCCGGTCAGCGACGAGGCCACCACCGAGCAGGCGCTGCAGATCCACGAGCACGCCGAGGACTTCCCCGGGATCACCGCCGAGCCCACCGCCATGCGCCGCTACGCCGGACCCGAGGGGGCCAACACCTCGCAGGTCCTCGGCTACCTCTCCCCGGTCACCGACGCGGAGATCGCCAAGGCGAAGAACTCCGACTCCCCGTACCTGCGCTCCGACCAGGTGGGCCGCTCGGGCCTGGAGCGCACCTACGACAAGGAGCTGCGGGGCAAGGCCGGCATCACGCGCTACGAGGTGGACAACCTCGGCCGGGTCACCGGGCAGGGCCGTACCGACAAGTCGCAGCCCGGCTCGAACGTGGTCACCTCGATCGACGCCCGGGTGCAGGCGGTCGCCGAGCGCGAGCTGAACAACGCGATGATCGAGGCCCGCAAGACCTTCGACAAGAACAACACCCGCAAGAACTACGTCGCGGACTCCGGCGCGGTCGTGGTCATGGAGGCCAAGACCGGCCGCGTCGTCGCGATGGCCTCGAACCCGACGTACGACCCCAACGCCTGGGTCGGCGGGATCTCCGGCAAGGACTACGCGAAGCTCACCGAGAAGAAGTCGAACTACCCGCTGCTGAACCGGGCGATCCAGGGCCAGGCGGCCCCCGGCTCCGTCTTCAAGGTCGTCTCCTCGACGGCCGCGGTGAACGCCGGCTACCCCTTCGACCGGCGCTACCCCTGCCCCAGCGCGTACTCGGTGGGCAACCAGACCTTCACCAACTTCGAGTCCCAGGGCTACGGCGACATCACCATCGGGCGCGCCCTGGAGGTGTCCTGCGACACCGTCTACTACGCCATCGCGGACCAGGAGTGGAAGAAGGACGGCGGGATCAACCCCAAGAAGAACCCGAGCGACTGGTTCCTCAAGACCGCCCACGAGTTCGGCCTGGGCAAGCCCACCGGCATCGACCTCCCGAACGAGGTCCCCGGCCGGGTCCCGGACCGCAAGTGGAAGCAGGACTTCTTCGAGGCGAACAAGGCCGCCTGGTGCCGTGACGGCAAGAAGGGCGGCACCTTCGCCGAGAAGATCGCCTACGAGAACTGCCGCCAGGGCAACCAGCTGCGCGAGGGCGACGCGATCAACTACTCGATCGGCCAGGGCGACACCCTCGTGACACCGGTGCAGATGGCCTCGGTCTACGCGGCCATCGCCAACGGCGGCACCCTCCACCAGCCCAGCGTCGGCAAGGCCGTGGTGAGCGCCGACGGCACCTCGGTCCAGGAGATCGCCCCCAAGGTCCAGGGCCGCCTGCCGATGGACGCCGAGACGCGCGACGACATCGACGGGGCCCTCGCCGCGGTCGCCACCACCGGCAGCGCGGCCTGGCGCTTCGGCGGCTGGCCGCAGAAGCAGATCCCGATGCACGCGAAGACCGGCACCGCCGAGGTCCAGGGCAAGCAGACCACCTCGTGGTTCGCCTCGTACACCGAGGACTACGCGATCGTGATGACGATCTCCCAGGGCGGCACCGGCTCCGGCGCGTCGGGGCCGGCGGTCCGCAAGATCTACGAAGCCATGTACGGGCTGGACGAGAAGGGCAACCAGGACCTCGCCCGGGCCCTGCTGCCCCGGCCGGCGAGCGCGCTGCCCTCACTGCGTCCGGACGGGGACACCGCCGCGAACCGAACGGATTGAGGACAGGAACTGACCGCAAGGCTCCGTAGCGTGGTCCGTGTCAGCAGGGGAGACGCGAACCCCGCACGCACACGGAAGAAGGCGGTCTGCCATGGCTCAGGTTTCCACAGAGGTCCCCGGTGACGAGCGGGGCACGCTCCTCGCCTTCGTCGAGGCCCAGCGGGCGGCGCTGCGCGAGGCGGCGCAGGGCCTGACCGAGGAGCAGGCCGCGAGCAGGCCGAGCGTCAGCGAGCTGTCGCTGTCCGGGCTGCTCAAGCACGCGGCGGAGTGCGAGCTGGGCTGGCTGCGGATGGCGCAGGGCAGGCCCGACGGGACGGCGCGCTCGGAGGAGGCCTGGAACGAGGCCTTCCGCCTGGTCGAGGGGGAGTCCGTACCGTCCGTGCTGGCCTTCTGGGACGGGGTGCGCAAGGAGACCGAGGCCTTCATCACCGCCGTCCCGAGCCTCGACGACGCCTTCCCGCTGCCGCCGGCGCCCTGGTTCCCGAAGGACGCCGAGGTCTCGATGCGCTGGCTGCTGCTGCACCTGGTGGAGGAGTTCGCCCGGCACGCCGGCCACGCGGACATCATCCGCGAATCCCTCGACGGGACCCGCGCGATGGGTTAGCCGCCCGGCCCCGTGTCGGCGATCCGGCTCCTCGTGCACGCGCCGGCGGGCGGACTTGCACCTCACGCCGCGTGAGGGACCACAGTGAGGGGCGTACCCAACCGAGAGGAGCGGAGGAGATGGGCTATTCCGTGGGCCAGGTCGCCGGTTTCGCCGGAGTCACGGTGCGCACCCTGCACCACTACGACGGGATCGGGCTGCTCTCCCCGAGCGGCCGCAGCCACGCGGGTCACCGGCGGTACGACGACGCCGACCTGGACCGCCTGCAGCGCATCCTGTTCTACCGGGAGCTCGGCTTCCCGCTCGAAGAGGTCGCGGTCCTGCTGGACGACCCGGAATCGGACCCGGGGGAGCACCTGCGCCGGCAGCACGCCCTGCTGTCCGACCGGATCGCCCGGCTCCAGCAGATGGCCAAGGCCGTTGAGCACGCCATGGAGGCGAAGAAGATGGGCATCAACCTCACGCCCGAGGAGAAGTTCGAGGTCTTCGGTGACTTCGACCCCGAGGAGCACGCCGAGGAGGTCGAGCGGCGCTGGGGCGGCACGGACGCGTACGCCGAGTCGCAGCGCCGGGCCGCGTCCTACACGAAGGCGGACTGGCAGCGCATCCAGGACGAGGCCGACGACCTCAACCGGCGCTTCGTCGCCCTGATGGGGACCGGCGCGTCCGCCGGGTCCGAGGCGGCCATGGACCTGGCCGAGGAGCACCGCGCCTGGATCGGCAACCACTTCGCCTGCTCGTACGAGATGCACACCTGCATGGGCGAGATGTACGTCTCGGACGAGCGGTTCACCGCCTACTACGACGCCCTGCGGCCGGGGCTCGCGGTGTTCGTCCGGGACGCGATCACGGCGAACGCCGTCCGCAACGTGTAGACGGAAGGTCACGGATTGGACCCCCGCCGGTTCCTGGAACCCGGCGGGGGTCGCGTGCGTTGATAATTGTGACCACCAGCATCCGCCTGCCCCCGCCGGCAACCCCCCGATCCAGGAGAGTCCGGAACCCGTGTACACGATTGCGCTCGGCCCTGAGTGGCTGTCCCCGGACTATCTGATCTCGCATTTCGGATTGATCGGCATCCTGGTCATCGTCTTCGCGGAGTCGGGACTCTTCGCGTTCCTCCCCGGTGACTCCCTGCTCTTCACCGCAGGCCTGCTCGTCGCCAACGGCGAGTACATCAAGCAGCCGCTCTGGCTGGTCTGCACGCTGATCGTGGCCGCCGCGATCATCGGCGACCAGGTCGGCTACATGATCGGCAAGTTCTTCGGGCCGAAGCTCTTCAACCGTCCCAAGTCCAAGGTCTTCAAGCGCGAGAACCTCGACACGGCGCACGAGTTCATGGACAAGCACGGCCCCAAGGCCATCGTGCTCGCCCGGTTCGTGCCGATCATCCGCACCTTCGCACCGATGGTCGCGGGCGCCGGCTCCATGAGGTACCGCACCTTCCTGACGTACAACGTCATCGGCGGCATCGGCTGGGGCGCGGGCATCACGATCGCGGGCTACTGGCTCGGCCAGATCACCTTCATCAAGGAGAACATCGAGCCGATCCTGATCCTGATCGTCCTGATCTCCGTGATCCCGGTGGTCTTCGAGGTGCTCAAGGCCCGCAAGGAGGCCAAGGTCACGGCGGGCGCCGCGGCGCCGGCCGAGGCCGACGGCGGCCAGGCCCCGGGCCAGCGCGGCCGCCACGCCAAGCGCTAGTCCCGGCGCGCACCACCCGCACCACCGGCAGCACCCGCACCACCCCGCACCACCCGTACGCCCCGGAGGCCCGTCTGCGGCCCCGGGGCGTCCGCGTACCCGCTCGCGGGACGCCGGGGGCCGGCCGGGGCCGTCCTAGAAGCCGCGGGTGCGCTTCGCGGCGCGGCGCTTGGCGGCGCTCGCGGCCCCCGGGATCCGCATGAACAGCCGCGAGGCCTCCGAGCCCAAGTTGACGCCGATCGCGATGGCCAGGGCGATGGCGGCGGCGTTGGTCAGCGAGCCGAGCCCCTGGTTCAGATGGTTCTCGGCGATCAGCAGCAGCCCGTAGTACGTCGCCGAGCCGGGCAGCAGCGGGCCGATGGCCGCCGTCACGTACGGCAGGGCGGAGGCGAAGCGGTACCGGGAGAAGAGCTGCCCGAAGAGGCCGACCAGGCCGGCCGCGATGGCGGTGGACGGCACCGGCTCCAGGCCGCCCGCATAGTGCAGGGCGCCGTACGTCGACCACGCGATCCCGCCGTTCAGCGTCACGATCCACACGGTCGAGCGCTCCTGCTGGAGCAGGATCGCGAAGGTGAACACCAGGACCATCGAGGCGGCGATCTGGATCAGCGGCCGCTGCTGGATCTGGAGCACCTCCTCCGGCCGGGGCGAGGCGTTGAACTGCAGCCCCACGTAGAGCACCACCAGGACGCCCAGGATGATGCCGATGAAGAGGTACATGACCTCCAGGAGGCGGGCGGACGCGGTGATGTAGTAGCCGGTCAGGCCGTCCTGTACGGCCGCGACCAGGGCCCGCCCGGGGAGCAGCGCGAACAGTCCGCCGGTGATCACGGCGGAGGCCTTGACGTCGATCCCGGTCATGTTGAGTGCCACGCCGAGGGCGGCGGGCGGCATCGCGGCGACGACGAACTGGTAGAACTCGGGCAGTCCGCGGCCGGCGCAGAGCCAGGCCAGCCGGTCGCCGAGGACCGCGCCGATCGCGGCCGCGAAGAAGACGAGGACCCCGCCGCCGACGAGGGTGGAGGCCGCCCCGGCGAGCAGTCCGGCGGCGGTGGTGAGCATCCAGCCCGGGTACGGGTGCCGGTTGCGGCGGATCTCGGCGAGGCGCCGGTAGGCCTCCTCGAGCGAGACGTCGTCGTCGGGGCTGCTGATGTCGTCCACCAGCCGGAAGACGGCCGCGAGCCGGTTGTAGTCGGTGCCGCGCCGGCGCACGGTGCGGTTCGCCGACACCGGGTCGTCCACCAGCGAGGGCTGGTGGGTGATCGACAGCATGGTGAAGGTGACGGTCGGCTCGCAGCGGTCCAGCCCGTACGAGCGGGCCACCGCGAACATGGCGGCCTCCACGTCCTCGGCGCCCTCGCCGCCCGCGAGCAGCAGCTCGCCGATGCGCAGGGTCAGGTCGAGCACGCGGCCCACGGCCGGGCCGGTCTCCTCGGCCTGCTTGTACACGCGCTCCGGGACGGGGCGGACGTCGACCGGCATGCGCAGCATGGTGCGCATCCGGTCCTGCCAGGGGGATTCCTTCAGCAGGCTCACCGGGAACCCCTGGGCGGGGGTGAAGGCGGGCGGGGAGTGCTGGGCGCTGTAGGTGGCCGGGTGGGCGAAGGCGGAGCCCTCGGGCTCCACCGGCTGGGTCGCGAAGCCGTCGGGCACCGCGAACTCGGAGGTCGGCTGGTCCTCCTCCAGCGCCTCGGGCTCCATCCCGGCGGGCGGGGTGAAGGCGCTGCGCGCCTCGTCTGACTGGGGCTTCCTGTCCTCTGCCCCGTCGGCCTCCGCCACGCGTCCTCCTGTCCGTGATCACCAGCGTCACCAGTATGCGGAATCGCTTCGTCCCCGTCGCCCGGGGCACGGGCCGGGGAGCGGACCCGCGCATCCGCACCGGCTCCGCACCGGCTCCGTACCGGCCCCGCACCCGCCCCCTCGCCCGGCCCGTGCCGGGAACGCACAGCGGGCGGCACCCCCCGTGAGGGGTGCCGCCCGCTGTCGTGCCCGGGGGCCGCGGAGGCCGTGGGACGGGCCCTGCGGCCCGCTCGCCGGCGGAGCCTAGTGGTGGCCGCCCTGCGCCTCGAGGCGCTTGTACGAGTTCTCGATCTCGGCCTCGGCCTCGGTGCGGCCGACCCAGTTCGCGCCCTCGACCGACTTGCCGGGCTCCAGGTCCTTGTAGACCTCGAAGAAGTGCTGGATCTCCAGGCGGTCGAACTCGGAGACGTGGTGGATGTCGCGCAGGTGCTCGACGCGCGGGTCCGAGGCCGGCACGCACAGCAGCTTGTCGTCGCCGCCCGCCTCGTCCGTCATGCGGAACATGCCGATCGCGCGGCACTTGATCAGGCAGCCCGGGAAGGTCGGCTCGTCCAGGATGACCAGCGCGTCCAGCGGGTCGCCGTCCTCGCCGAGGGTGTTCTCGACGAAGCCGTAGTCGGCCGGGTAGCTGGTCGAGGTGAAGAGGCGACGGTCCAGACGGATCCGGCCGGTCTCGTGGTCCACCTCGTACTTGTTCCGCGAACCCTTGGGGATCTCGATGGTGACGTCGAACTCCACGTCCTGCTCCTCCATGATCAGCTTCATTGCTTCGAGCCTGCGTCGATCCGAAAACGTGCACGTCCGGCCCAGCCCTGCCGGGTGGGGTGCCATGCTCGCCGCAAGACGCAGTGGTTAAGTGTCCCTCACGCATATGTGTGATCGCGAAAGGGGCTGGTCCGAGGTGCCATTGGTCAAGACGTGGCAGCTCATCGCGGGGTCGGCCGCGGTCGGCCTGGCCCTGTCGGGGGCAGCGGTGGCCGCAGCCGGTCCTTGGGACTCCGGCCAGCGTAAGGCCGAGCGGGACGCGGTCGCCTCCTGGGGCCGTGCGGGTGGCGCAGATCACGGCGGCGGCTCCGTGCCGCAGGCCGCCCCCAGCGCCCCCGGGGTGCTGGGCGCGATCGGTCCCGGCGCCGCGCACGGCCGGGCCGCGTCCGCCTCCGAGGGGCTCGCCGCCGCCCTCGGCCCGCTGCTCGCCGACCGGGCGCTCGGCACCGTCCGCACCGCCTCCGTCGTGGACGCCGCCACCGGGCAGGTGCTGTACGAGTCCGGGGCGCGGGAGGCCATGACCCCCGCCTCCACCGTCAAGATCGCCACCGCGGCGGCGGCCCTGGCCGCCCTCGGGCCCGAGCACCGGATCAGGACCACCGTCACCCCGGGAGCCGCCCCCGGGCAGATCGTCCTGGTCGGGGGCGGGGACCCGTCCCTCACCGCCCGGAAGAAGGCGCCCGCCGGACCGGGCGGCAGCCTCGTCGCCCTCGCCGCCGACACCGCCCGCGCCCTCAAGGCCGCCGGCACCGCCTCGGTGAGCCTCGCGTACGACGACTCCCTCTACAGCGGGGCCGCCCGCCACCCGATCGGCGTCAACCCCAACATCGCGCCCGTCACCGCCCTGACGGCCGACGAGGGCCGCCCCGACGAGTCCTCCTCCGGCCCCGTGGAGCGGACCGGCGACCCGTCCGGGGACGCCGCCCGGGCCTTCGCCGCGCTGCTGGCCGAGCGCGGCATCGAGGTCACCGGCGAACCCGCCCGCGCCAAGGCCCCCGGGGGCGCCCGGCCGCTGGCCACCACCCTCTCCACCCCGCTGGCCGGCCTGGTGGAGCGGATGCTGACCAACAGCGACAACGACATCGCCGAGTCCCTCGCCCGGCAGACCGCGCTCGCCTCGGGGCAGCCGGCCAGCTTCGAGGGCGCCGAGAAGGCCGTCGCCGCCCGGCTCGCGACCCTCGGCGTCGACACCGCCGGCTCCCGCTTCGCCGACGGCAGCGGCCTCAACCGCGCCGACAAGGTCAGCGCCGGCCTGCTGACCGGACTGCTCGTCCGCGCCGCGGATCCGCAGCGGCCGGAGCTGCGGCCCGTCCTGACCGGGCTGCCCGTCGCCGGCTTCACCGGGACCCTGCGCACCCGCAACGCCGGCACCTCCCCGGCCGCCGGCCTGCTCCGGGCCAAGACCGGCACCCTGACCGGGGTGAACTCCCTCGCCGGCACCGTCGTCGACCCCTCCGGCCGACTCCTCGCCTTCGCCTTCCTGACCGCGAACAGCCCCGGCCCCGAGGCCGCGGAGAAGGGGCTGGACAAGCTGGCCGCCGCGGTCGCGGCCACGCCGTAGGGGGTCCCTGGAAGGCCCGGTCCACGTACGGTTGACGCATGACGAGCATCAGTGGTGCGGAGATGGTCGACTGGAACCTCGCGGTGGCGACCGCGACCCGGCTGGTGCGCCCCGGCCCGGAGATCGGCCGGGACGAGGCGCGGGCCGTCGTCGCGGAGCTGCGCGGGCACGCCAGGACCTCCGAACGGCACGTACGCGAGTTCACCGGGATGATGCCCGAGGGGATCGTCCTGCCCGACACGCCCGTCCTGGTCGTGGACCGGGCCGGCTGGGTCAAGGCCAACGTCGCGGGCTTCCGCGAGCTGCTCCAGCCGCTCCTCGGCCGGATGCAGGAGCGCCGCGCGGGCACCCCCGGGGGCGCCGTCCTGGGCGCGGTCGGCGGCAAGGTCACCGGAGTCGAGCTCGGGATGCTGCTGAGCTTCCTGGCCTCCCGCGTGCTCGGCCAGTACGAGACCTTCGCCCCGGCCTCCCGCGACCTGCCGGGCTCCTCCACGGGCGGCGGCCGGCTGCTGCTCGTCGCGCCGAACATCGTGCACGTGGAGCGCGAGCTGGAGGTGGACCCGCACGACTTCCGGCTGTGGGTCTGCCTGCACGAAGAGACACACCGTACGCAGTTCACGGCCGTCCCGTGGCTCCGGGACCACCTGGAGGGCGAAATCCAGACGTTCCTCGGGGCCACCGAGATGGACCCGATGACGGTCCTGGAGCGCCTGCGCGAGGCGGCCCAGTCCTTCGCCGGGGCGCGCCCCGACGCCGAGCGGGGCGAGGAGGGCCGCTCCTTCGTCGAGCTCGTGCAGACCCCCGAGCAGCGGGAGGTGCTGGGCCGGCTGACCGCCGTCATGTCCCTCCTGGAGGGGCACGCCGACTTCGTCATGGACGGGGTGGGCCCCGAGGTCGTGCCCTCCGTCGCGGAGATCCGCGAGAAGTTCCAGCAGCGCAGGGCCAGCGGCGCGGGACGGCTCGACGCGGCCCTGCGCAAGCTCCTCGGCCTCGACGCCAAGCTGCGCCAGTACCGCGACGGCGAGCGGTTCGTGCGCGCCGTCGTGGGCGAGGTGGGCATGGATGGCTTCAACCGCGTCTGGACCTCTCCGAACACACTGCCGACCAAGGCCGAGATCGCCAGGCCCGCGGACTGGGTGGCCCGGGTGCACCGCAAGGGGAGCGAAGAGAGCGAACAGGGGTGACCCAGGGGGCGTAAACATGTCTCACTGGGGGAAGTAGCGTCACCCGTCCGAGGGACCGTGGGCCGTGAAAGGGCGTGCGATGCTCGGGGAACGGCCCGGTTCTGTCACCATCGACGCACTCTGAGTGACAACCCCGTCCTGCGGGGGTATCCGGGCAGCACACCCCGAGCACCCCACTCCAGGGGGCACCACCGGCGGCAGCCGGAAGCCCCCGAGGCATCCGAACTCCACGAAGGGCACCGGACATGGGTCCCCATCCTGCGGTCGCGGCGATACGCCTGGCGGTCCGCCGCGTACTCCACGACGTCCTCACCGACCTCACCGACCTCCCCCGCACCGACCCCCGCACCGACCCTCGCACCCCGGTCGGCACCCCGCCACTCGTCCTCGTCGCCTGCTCCGGCGGCGCCGACTCGATGGCCCTCGCCTCGGCCCTGGCCTTCGAGGCCCCCAAACTCGGCATCCGGGCGGGCGGCATCACCGTCGACCACGGCCTCCAGGCCGGCTCCGACCTGCGCGCCGCCGAGGTCGTCACCCGCATGACCGCGCTCCGCCTCGACCCGGTGGAGTCCGTCGCCGTGCGCGTCGGCCGGGACGGCGGCCCCGAGGCCGCCGCCCGCGACGCCCGCTACGGCGCCCTCGACGAGGCCGCGGACCGGCTCGGCGCCGCCGCCGTGCTGCTCGGACACACCCGCGACGACCAAGCCGAAACCGTCCTGCTGGGCCTCGCCCGCGGCTCCGGCATCCGGTCCCTGTCCGGCATGGCCGAGAAGTCCGGCGGCCCCGGGCGCGGCAACCGCTACCGCCGCCCCTTCCTCCAGGTCGACCGGCAGACCGCCCGCAAGGCCTGCATGGTCCAGTCCCTCCCCGTCTGGGACGACCCGCACAACATCGACCCCGCCTACACCCGCTCCCGCCTGCGCCACGAGGGACTGCCCGCCCTGGAGAAGGCGCTGGGCAAGGGGGTCGTCGAGGCGCTCGCCCGGACCGCCCAGCTCTCCCGCGACGACGCCGACGCCCTGGACGCCTGGGCCGCCGACGCGGACTCCGGCGTACGGGACGCGGACGGCCGCCTGGAGTGCGCCAAGCTGTACGCCCTGCCCCCGGCCGTCCGCCGCCGGGTGCTGCGCAGGGCGGTGGTCGCGGCCGGTTCCCCCGCGGGCTCCCTCTTCGCCCGCCACATCGAGGAAGTCGACCGCCTCATCACCGGATGGCGCGGCCAGGGCGCCATCAACCTGCCCGGCCGGGTCGAGGCCCAGCGGCAGGGTGGCAGACTTGTCATTCGGCAGGGCTGATTGGCGCTCGAAACACGGCTGAGCCTCCGGGGTCGCCCCCGGAGCCCCGGCCGACAACGAAAGTGATGCGGGTGGACGAGAAGGACATGGGCAGCGACCTCCAGTCGGTGCTCATCACCAAGGAAGAGATCGACGCGAAGCTCGCCGAGCTGGCCGCGAAGATCGACGCGGAGTACGCGGGCAAGGACCTGCTCATCGTCGGAGTGCTCAAGGGCGCGGTGATGGTGATGGCGGACCTGGCGCGCGCCTTGTCCACCCCGCTCACCATGGACTGGATGGCGGTGTCCTCCTACGGCGCCGGGACCCAGTCCTCGGGCGTGGTCCGGATCCTCAAGGACCTGGACACCGACATCAAGGGCAAGCACGTACTGATCGTCGAGGACATCATCGACTCCGGGCTGACGCTGTCCTGGCTGCTGTCGAACCTCGGCTCCCGCGAGCCGGCCTCCCTGGAGGTCGTCACGCTGCTGCGCAAGCCCGACGCCGCGAAGGTCGCCATCGACGTGAAGTGGGTCGGCTTCGACATCCCGAACGAGTTCGTCGTGGGCTACGGCCTCGACTACGCGGAGAAGTACCGCAACCTGCCGTTCGTCGGCACGCTGGCCCCCCACGTGTACGGCGGCTGACCACCCCCTCCCGCCCCCGGAGGCCCTCCCGGTGATCCGGGGGAACCTGGGGGCGCTCCCCGCCGTTGGAGCAGGGGAAGCGGGTCTGTCAGCCGTCCCACGAGGCCGCGGGTGACAATACAGGGGTACATTCCGAAGAACAGTCTTTACTCACAGCAGCATTTACCTACGGGCAGGAGGGACGGGGTGCCTGGCGCCCCGTATGGATGGACGTGAAGCGATACTTCCGTGGGCCGGTCATGTGGATCGTGCTGGCCGTCCTCGCCGTGGTCGTGTTGATGAATGTCGTCGGCTCCGGCGGCGGCTACAAGTCGGTGGACACCAGCGAGGTCGTCAAGGCGATCAACAGTGGCCAGGTGGAGCAGGCGCGCCTGACCACCGGCGACAGCCAGATGATCAAGATCGATCTGAAGAGCGATCAGAAGCTCGACAAGCGCGACGGCACCAAGTTCCAGGCCAACTACATCGGGGATCAGGGCGTACAGCTCGCCCAGAGCCTCCAGACCAAGTACGAAGCCGGTCAGATCCCCAAGGGCTACTCCGTCTCTCCGGACAAGACCAGCCCCTTCCTGAGCGTGCTGCTCTCGCTCCTGCCCTTCGTCCTCATCGTCGTTGTCTTCCTGTTCCTGATGAACCAGATGCAGGGCGGCGGCTCCCGGGTCATGAACTTCGGGAAGTCCAAGGCCAAGCTCATCACCAAGGACACCCCGAAGACCACGTTCGCCGATGTCGCGGGTTCGGACGAGGCCGTCGAGGAACTCCACGAGATCAAGGAGTTCCTCCAGGAGCCGGCGAAGTTCCAGGCCGTCGGCGCCAAGATTCCCAAGGGCGTGCTGCTGTACGGCCCGCCCGGCACCGGAAAGACCCTGCTCGCGCGTGCCGTGGCGGGCGAGGCCGGTGTCCCCTTCTACTCGATCTCCGGATCCGACTTCGTCGAGATGTTCGTCGGTGTCGGTGCCTCGCGTGTCCGCGACCTGTTCGAGCAGGCCAAGGCCAACGCTCCGGCGATCGTCTTCGTCGACGAGATCGACGCCGTCGGCCGGCACCGCGGTGCGGGTCTCGGCGGCGGCCACGACGAGCGCGAGCAGACCCTCAACCAGCTGCTGGTCGAGATGGACGGCTTCGACGTGAAGGGCGGGGTCATCCTGATCGCCGCCACGAACCGTCCGGACATCCTCGACCCGGCGCTGCTGCGTCCGGGCCGCTTCGACCGGCAGATCGCGGTCGACCGTCCCGACATGCAGGGCCGTCTGGAGATCCTCAAGGTCCACCAGAAGGGCAAGCCGGTCACCCCGGACGTCGACCTGGGCGCGGTTGCCCGGCGTACGCCCGGCTTCACCGGTGCCGATCTCTCCAACGTCCTGAACGAGGCGGCCCTGCTGACCGCCCGCTCGGACAAGAAGCTGATCGACAACCACGCGCTGGACGAGGCGATCGACCGTGTCGTGGCGGGACCGCAGAAGCGGACCCGGATCATGTCGGACCGGGAAAAGAAGATCACCGCGTACCACGAGGGCGGTCACGCCCTGGTCGCGGCGGCCTCCCCGAACTCCGACCCGGTCCACAAGATCACGATCCTGTCCCGCGGCCGCGCCCTGGGTTACACCATGGTGCTGCCCGAGGAGGACAAGTACTCCACCACGCGCAACGAGATGCTCGACCAGCTGGCATACATGCTGGGCGGGCGCGCTGCCGAGGAGCTCGTCTTCCACGACCCGACCACGGGTGCGGCGAACGACATCGAGAAGGCCACCGCCACGGCGCGGGCCATGGTCACGCAGTACGGCATGACCGAGCGTCTCGGTGCGATCAAGTTCGGCGGCGACAACACCGAGCCGTTCCTGGGGCGCGAGATGGCGCACCCGCGGGACTACTCGGAAGAGGTCGCGGCGCTGGTCGACGAAGAGGTCAAGAAGCTCATCGAGACCGCGCACAACGAGGCCTGGGAGATCCTCGTCGAGAACCGTGACGTCCTCGACAACCTGGTCCTCGCGCTGCTGGAGAAGGAAACGCTGAACAAGGAGCAGATCGCCGAGATCTTCTCCACGATCGTGAAGCGTCCGGCCCGCCCCGCGTGGACCGGCTCCTCCCGCCGCACCCCCTCCACCCGTCCGCCGGTGCTCTCTCCCAAGGAGCTCCAGCTGACGAACTCGGCGAACGGCACGTCGGCGGCCGCCGCCGCGCCGGTCTCCACGGAGAAGGGCATCGAGGTGGCCCCCGAGGACACCCCCGAGGCCTGATCCACCCGGAATGGAAGGTGCGCCCCCCAGGTTCTAGCCTGGGGGGCGCACCACTTTCACGTGCCCGTCTGCGTGGCACACAGGAACGAGGATGAGATGACCGACCCAGTGACCCTGACCGGTGGCGAGGGGACGATCGGCGAGTTCGACGAGAAGCGGGCCGAGGCGGCCGTACGGGAGCTTCTGGTCGCGGTCGGCGAGGACCCGGACCGCGAGGGTCTGCGGGAGACCCCGGCGCGCGTGGCGCGGGCGTACCGGGAGATCCTGGCGGGGCTGAGGCAGAACCCCGAGGACGTGCTGACCACGGTGTTCGACCTCGGCCACGACGAGCTGGTCCTGGTCAAGGACATCGAGATCGTGAGCCTGTGCGAGCACCACCTGCTGCCGTTCCACGGCGTGGCCCACGTCGGCTACATCCCGGCGGAGAACGGCAAGATCACGGGTCTGTCGAAGCTGGCCCGCCTCGTGGACGTCTACGCCCGCCGCCCGCAGGTGCAGGAACGTCTCACCACGCAGATAGCCGACTCCCTCATGGAGATCCTGGACGCCCGCGGGGCGATCGTCGTCATCGAGGCCGAGCACATGTGCATGTCGGTCCGCGGCATCCGCAAGCCGGGCGCCAAGACGATCACGTCCGCGGTCCGCGGACAGCTCCGCGCCCCGGCGACGCGCAGCGAGGCCATGAGCCTCATCATCGCCCGCTGAGCCGCCTGCGGACGGGACGGCCCACCGCGGTGGACCCTCCCGGCCACGGCACGCACGGCAGTCACGGCTAGGCGGGGGCCGGGGCCTCGGGGGACTCCTCGTCGTCGTCCGGGAGCTTGAGGACGTGCTCCAGGAAGAGGGCGGCCGCGATGACGGCCGCACCCGCCAGGACCGAGAAGCCGGCGTACCAGGCCTGGTCGCGGCGGGCGGGGACGTCCAGGGACTCCGTGAGCAGGAAGACGCCCACGCCCCCGTACATCCCCGCCACGAGCGCCGCGACCAGCGCGCTGGACTGGCCGAAGACCACCGCGCGGGCTGCCATCAGCGGCTCGACGCCCTTGGCGCCCGGCCGCCGCTCGCGCTGGGCCTTCAGCCGGGCGCGCAGCGACAGGGCGGTGGCCAGTAGGACGACGGCGATGACCGCGAGCACGATCGGCGCGGCCAGCGGGACGCCGGGCAGGCCGCCGTACGCGTCCAGCAGGCGGGCTCCCGCCCAGGACAGGACGGCGGCGACCGCGAAGATTCCCGCCAGTACCGCCGGCCTCAGTGGTTTCACGTGCCCGTCCCCGCTTCCTGCGCCGATCCGTCAGCAGCCCACAGGTTAACGACTACTCGGGCAGGCGGAGTTCCAGGTCCGGGCGCGGCGTGACCCCGGCGAGGCCGATTCCGGCCAGCAGGCCGGAGACGGCTCCGCGGCCCGGGATCTGCGCCTGCGGGTCGATGTCGTTCCAGGGGGCCAGCACGAAGGCGCGCTGGTGGGCGCGCGGGTGCGGCAGGGTGAGCAGGGGGTCGTCGGAGACCACCTCGGCGTACGAGACGATGTCGACGTCGATCGTGCGCGGTCCCCAGCGCTCCTCGCGGACGCGGTCGAAGGCCTCCTCGATGGCCTGTCCGCGCTCCATGAGGGAGGACGGGGGCAAGGTGGTCTTCACGGAGACGACCGCGTTGAAGTACGCGGGCTGCGAGCCGGGGTCCACGCCCCACGGCTCGGTCTCGTAGACCGGGGAGACGGCCTTGACGCGCAGGCCCGGGGTGTCGCCGAGGGCGTCGATGGCGCCCTGCAGGGTCTCCAGCCGGTTGCCGAGGTTGGCGCCGAGGGCGATCACGGCCCATTTGGGGTTGGAGAGGGTGACGTCGGCCGCGTCGACCGCTTCCACGACGGATGCGGGTACCGGCTGCACCGTGGGGTCGCTCTGTGCGTTCAGTCCGTTGTTCATGCGCGGCTCCGGGTGATCGTGATGGTCACGTCGTCGAAGGGGACGGTGATGGGTGCGTCCGGCTTGTGGACGACGACCTCCACCTGCGCCACCGCTTCGTGCTTGAGGCACTGCTGGGCGATCCGCTCGGCGAGCGTTTCGATCAGGTCGACCGGTTCTCCCTGGACCACGTCGACGACCTCCTCCGCGACCACCCCGTAGTGCACGGTCTTGGCCAGGTCGTCATCGGCCGCGGCGGGGCGGGTGTCGATGTGGAGCACGAGGTCGACGATGAAGGTCTGGCCCTCCTCGCGTTCCCTGGGGAAGACGCCGTGGTGCCCGCGAGCCTTGAGGCCGCGCAGCGCGACACGATCCACGCGAATCACTCCTGCTTTCGTAGTGCTTCCGGTCCCGGGACTCCCCGGGGCCATGGGCCTACGCCGAGTGCGGTCGGCGTCGTCCGGCTTCGAATTTACCTGCGAAACACCCCGGGACCTGCCGGAGGGGTCAGGAGGACTCCTCGTCCTCGTCCTCGTCGGACTCCGTCAGGACGGGAGAACCGTGGTGGGACCACAGGCGCCAGCCCTCCGATGTGCGTCGGAACACATTCGTGGCGACGACCAGCTGGCCCACCAGCGGGCCGAGCTCCCCGCCGTCCTCGGCGGGGCCGCCGCTGAGGATGTTCTCCGTGCAGGTCACCAGTGCCGTGTCGCCGATGACGGCCACCTTGGTGTCGGTGAGGAAGAACTGGATGTACTCCGTGTGGGACATGATCAGCGCGTACGAGCGCAGCACCTCCCCCCGGCCGGAGAGCACCGGCCAGCCCGGGTGCACGCAGGAGATCTCGTCCTCCAGCCAGAGCGCCGACAGCGCGTCGAAGTCCCCTTGCTCCATGGCCTCGTAGAAGGCCGTGTTGACCTCTTCGACCGCTTCGATGTCGGTTCTGCTCACGTGGCTCCTTCTCGGTCGGTGGTCACAGTGCCCCTTCCACGGCGCGGGCCACCCGAACCGCGTCGGCCGTGGCCCGGACCTCGTGGACCCGTACGGCCCACGCGCCCTGGTGGGCGGCGATCGCGGAGACGGCGGCGGTGGCCGCGTCCCGCTCGCGCGCGGGCGGCGGCGCGGCGTCGTCCGCGCCGGCCAGGACCCGGCCGAGGAAGCGCTTGCGCGAGGCGGCGACCAGCAGCGGGAGGCCCAGGGCGCGCAGGGCGGGCAGGTGGGCGACGAGGGCGAGGTCGTGCTCGGCGTTCTTCGCGAAGCCGAGGCCCGGGTCGACGACGAGCCGCTCGGGGGCGATCCCGCCCGCGACGACGGCGTCGATGCGGGCCCGGAGCTCGGCGGTGACCTCCGCGACCACGTCCCCGTAGACGGCGAGGCCGTTCATGCCGGCGCTGAAGCCGCGCCAGTGCATCACGACGAAGGGGACCTCGGCGGCGGCGACGGCCGCGATCATCCCGGGGTCGGCGAGCCCGCCGCTCACGTCGTTGACCAGCACCGCGCCGGCGGCGACGGCGCGGGCGGCGACGCTCGCGCGCATGGTGTCCACGGAGACGGCGACCCCCTCGGAGGCCAGGCCGCGCACCACGGGGACGACCCGGCGCAGCTCCTCGTCCTCGTCGACGCGGGAGGCTCCGGGCCGGGTCGACTCGCCGCCGACGTCGACGAGGTCGGCGCCCTGGACGACCAGGTCGAGGCCCCGCTTGACGGCGGCGGTGGTGTCGAACCAGCGGCCTCCGTCGGAGAACGAGTCGGGGGTGACGTTGACGACGCCCATGACACCGCAGCGGTCCCAATCCGGAAGACCTGCGACCCGGCCCCTGCCGGTGGCTCCGCGCTTCGTGTTCATGGGTCCAAGGGTAGGGCTGACCTGGATACGGCAGGGCCCCGGCGCCTTTCGGCCGCCGGGGCCCGGGTGTGCGTACGGGAGGCGTACGGGTCGGTCGGGTCGAGGTCCTCGCGGGTCGTCCCGGCGCCTACGCGGCCTGGACCTCGCGCTCCGTCTGCTTCGGGACCGACGCCACGTGGTGGTGGGCGCAGGTCCGGACCGGCTTGGGCCGGCGGCGGCCGGCGAACAGCCGGGGCAGGGCCAGTGTGACGAAGCCCTCGGCCTGCATCGCGGCGAAACCGATGCGCGGCAGGTCGCGGGTCTGCCGGAAGACCACGAAGCGGGGCTCCCAGCGGGGGCGGAACTTCGCGTTGAACTTGTACAGGGACTCGATCTGGAACCAGCGGGAGAGGAAGACCAGCAGTCCGCGCCACATCCGCAGCACCGGGCCGGCGCCGATCTTCTCGCCGCGGGCGAGGGCCGAGCGGAACATCGCGAAGTTCAGCGAGACCTTCTCGATCTTCAGTCCGGGGGCGGCCTCCAGCGAGGCCACGATCAGCAGCTCGTTCATGCCGGGGTCGGCGGCGCGGTCGCGGCGCATCAGCTCCAGCGACATCCCGTCGGCGCCCCACGGGACGAAGTGCAGGACGGCCTTCAGGTCGCCGAAGGGGCTGGTGTCGCCCTCCTCGACGCGGTGGGCGGTGGCGATGAAGCAGTCGCCGTCGCCCGGGTCGCCGACGCGGCCGAGCGCCATCGAGAAGCCGCGCTCCGTGTCGGTGCCGCGCCAGGCGTCGGCGGCGCCGCGCACCTGCTCCAGCTCGGTCTCGGTGAGCTCGCTGACCCGGCGGACCTTGGTGGTGTAGCCGTTGCGCTCGATGCGCTTCACCATTTGGCGGACATTGCGCATGGCGCGGCCCGAGAGGGAGAAGTCTTTGACATCGACAATCGCCTCGTCACCCAGCTCCAGGGCGTCCAGGCCGGTCTCGCGGGTCCAGACCTCGCCGCCGGTCTCGCTGCAGCCCATGACGGCCGGCGTCCAGGAGTGGGCCTTGGCCTCCTCCATGAACCGCTCGATGGCGCCGGGCCAGGCCTCGACGTCGCCGATGGGGTCGCCGGAGGCGAGCATCACGCCGGAGACGACGCGGTAGGTGACGGCCGCCTTGCCGCTGGGGGAGAAGACCACGGCCTTGTCGCGGCGGAGCGCGAAGTGGCCGAGGGAGTCGCGGCCGCCGTGCTTGGCGAGCAGCCCGCGGAGCCTGCCCTCGTCGTCCGCGGTGAGCCGGGCGGCCGGGTGCTCGGGGCGGAAGGCCAGGTAGATGGTGGTGAGCGCGGTCAGCATGCCGAGCGCGCCGAGGGAGTAGCCGACGGTCCAGGACACCCGGCCGGCGTAGTCGACGGGGCCCTCGAAGCCGAAGAGGCCGTAGACGACGTGGGTGATCTGCTCGTACAGGCCCGGGTCGCCGATGACCTTGCCCGGGTGCACGTTGACGATGACCAGGCCCAGGCCGATGGAGCCGGCGCTCATCAGGACGAAGTTCGCCAGTGCCTTCCAGCGGCTGCGCGGGTCGGGCAGCGCCTTGAACTCGCTCTGGTGGCGCAGCAGCAGCGCGAGCAGTACGGCCGCGATGACCACGCCGATGACCGAGTGCCGGTAGAGGAACTGCGCCGCGGCGCCCGCGGGCAGCAGGACGACGGCCGCCCGCCAGGCGCGCCGCTTGTGCCGCTTGAGGCCGTGGGCGAGCAGCAGGAGCAGGACGCCCGCGCTGATCGACAGGGCCGCGGCGAAGGGGCCGAGGGAGCCGGGCAGTACTTCGGTGACCGCGTGGATCCGGCTGTGCCGGAAGCGCGGGAAGACCCCCGCCGCGATGTCCAGAAGCCCGACGATCATGACGGCCGTACCTACCAGGCCGGGCACCGACTCCGGCCGCGGTCCGCGGAGGATTCGACGGACCCCGCTCGGAACCTGTCCCGACTTATCGCCATCTATCCTGCTAGACATCGCTTCCCGTTGCTCCGCGAGAGATCAAGTGGCCGAAGGCCGCAACAGCCTCCGGTGTGTGGTGCGTCCATTAGGACGACATCGGCGAGGAGCGGGTTCACTCTTCCGCCGGAAATTTCCAGTCCTGCCATCAGAAAGTCGACTGACTGCTCATGGGTCTCACCAGTAACACGGTTCTGGCCTTGGCCATCATCGCCGGTGTCCTGCTCTTCGCAGCCACGGTGTGGTTCTGGCCGAAGCTATCGGGCCGCTCCTGGCGCGCTTACACCGGCCGCATCGGCCTGCTGCTGGCGACCCAGTTGGCCCTCTTCTCGGCTGTGGGTCTCGCGGCCAACAAGTCGTTCCTGTTCTACGGTTCGTGGGCTGACCTGTTCGGCCAGGAGACGTCCATCGGCAAGGTCGTCGACCACTCGATGAGCAGCGACGACATCAAGGTCATCGACAAGCAGGAGCTGGACGTCCCCGGCGGGGGCAAGCCCCAGGTGGGCGGTCAGATCCTGAAGATCGCCATATCCGGGCAGAAGTCCAGGATAACGAGCCCCGGCTACGTCTGGCTCCCGCCGGAGTACTTCCAGCCGCAGCACAAGGACCGCAACTTCCCGGCGTCCATCGTCCTGACGGGGTACCCGGGCACCGCCGAGAACCTCATCAAGGGCCTCGACTACCCGATGAAGGCCTTCAGCCTGTCCAAGGCGGGCAAGATGGAGCCGATGATCCTGGTCATGCTGCGCCCGACCGTCGCGCCGCCGCGCGACACCGAGTGCGTCGACATACCCGACGGGCCGCAGACCGAGACCTTCTTCGGCGTGGACCTCCCGCAGGCCATCACCGACACCTTCCGGGTCGGCAAGAAGCCCGAGAACATGGGCTTCATCGGCAACTCCACGGGCGGCTACTGCGCCCTGAAGATCGCCGCGCACTACCCGCAGACCTTCGGCGCGGCGGCGGCCCTGTCCGCGTACTACGACGCCCCGGACGACCCGACGACCGGTGACCTCTTCCACGGCGACGCCCGGCTGAAGAAGCGCGCGGACGTCCTGCACAGCATCGAGGCGAAGAAGCCGAGCGGTACGTCCTTCCTCGTCACCAGCAGCGAGAAGGGCGAGCCGAACCTCGGCGACACAAGGAAGTTCATCAAGAAGGTGAAGAGCCCGGACCGGGTCTCCTCGATCATCCTCGACAGCGGCGGCCACAACTTCAACACCTGGCGCCGCGAGATCCCGCCGATGCTGACGTGGATGAGCGGCCGCATCCAGGCCTGAGCCGAGCCGGCACCGGGCCGGGCGCGGACGTGACGGACGGAAGGGCCCGACCGCTTTGGTCGGGCCCTTCCGCCGTGTCCGGACCGGGGCTCAGGCGTCCTGGAGCTGGGCCCGGCGCAGCGCCCGGTGGACTCCCTCCGGGGTCAGTACGCCGACCAGCGCGCCGGAGGCCGGGTCGGTGACCCCGATCCGGCCCGAGTCCTCCTGGAGCAGGGCCGACAGCGCCTCGCGCAGCGTCGCCCCCAGCGCGACCGCGGCCGCCGGGGCCGGAGCCCCGCCGTCCGCCGCCGTCAGGTCGGCCTCCTCGACCGGGGTGACCGCCAGCCGCTTGAGGCCCCGGTCGGCGCCGACGAAGGAGGCCACGCACTCCGTGGCCGGCGCTCCCAGCACCGCCGCCGGGCGCGCGAACTGCTCGATGGTGCCCGTGCCGTAGACGGCGATCCGGTCACCGAGCCGGATGGCCTCCTCCAGGTCGTGCGTGACCAGCAGGATCGTCTTGCGCACCGTCTTCTGCAGCGTCAGGAACTCGTTCTGCAGCCGCTCGCGCACCACCGGGTCCACCGCGCCGAAGGGCTCGTCCATCAGCAGTACGGGCGGATCGGCCGCCAGGGCGCGGGCCACGCCGACGCGCTGGCGCTGTCCGCCCGACAGCTGCTCCGGGTAGCGGCCCCCGTACACGGCCGGGTCCAGGCCCACCAGTTCGAGGAGCTCGGCCGCCCGCGCGCGGGCCTTGGCCTTGGGGGTGCCGATCAGCTGCGGCACGGTCGCCGTGTTCTCCAGCACCGTCTTGTGCGGAAACAGCCCGACCTGCTGGATGACGTACCCGATCCGGCGGCGCAGCTCGACCGGATCGGCGGCCGCGATGTCCTCGCCGTTCAGCAGGATGCGGCCGGAGGTCGGCTCGATCAGCCGGTTGACCATCTTCATCGTGGTCGTCTTGCCGCAGCCGGACGGTCCCACGAGCGTGACCAGCTCACCCTCCGCCACCTCGAAGGACAGGTCCTCCACCGCCGTCGTCCCGTCGGGGTAGCGCTTGGTCACATGCTCGAATCGGATCACGCCCCCATCCTTCCCCAACTCCGCGGTGGTATGGGCGAAGGGTTTGTCAGGGGAGTGTTGCGTGCGTGCGAATAATTCCGGCCATTGCGGGCGCCGGGGGTTAAGGTCGCTCCTGGCCGTGCATGTGGGAAGAGACGTGCGTCCGGTGAACGGGGAGGTGAGGGGCGTGGCGGAGCGGAACTGCCTGGTGGCGAACGACTGGATCTGCTGGGACTACGTGACCTCGCGTTCCCAGGAGCTCACCGACGCGACCCTCGAACACATCTGGATCACCGGCGTCTCGATCGTCATCGGCATCGCCGTCTCCGTCCCCCTCGCCCTGCTGGCCCGCCGGGGCCGCCGCTGGGCGGCGCCCGTGCTCGGCCTGACCACCCTCCTCTACACGGTCCCGTCCCTGGCCATGTTCTCCCTGCTGCTGCCCGTCTTCGGGCTCTCGGCGGCACTGGTGGTGACCGGCCTGGTCCTGTACTCGCTGACGATCCTGGTCCGCAACGTGCTGGCCGGCCTGGAAGCCGTCCCCGCGGAGGTGCGGGAGGCCGCGCGCGGCATGGGGTACGGGCCGACCCGCCTGCTGTGGCAGGTCGAACTGCCGCTGGCGCTGCCCGCCCTGCTGGCCGGTGTCCGGATCGCGACGGTCTCGACGGTCGCGTTGACGACGGTCGGCTCCATCGTCGGCAAGGGCGGACTGGGCAACCTCATCGCGCCGGCCGTCAACACCTCCTTCAAGGCGCAGGTGCTCACCGCCTCCGTCCTGTGCGTGCTGCTCGCACTCGTGGCGGACCTGCTGCTGCTCGGGGTGGAGCGGCTGCTCACCCCCTGGACCCGGGCCACCGCGCGCCCGGCAGCACGGGCCGGGGGGGCCTGAGGCCGTGGGCGTACTGGAAGGGGCCTGGGACTGGCTGGCGGACGGCGCCAACTGGTCGGGGGAGAGCGGCGTCTGGCACCGGCTCGCCGAGCACGTCTACGTCAGCGGGATCGCCCTCGCCATCGCCTGCGCGGTGGCGCTGCCGGTCGGGCTCTACCTCGGCCACCTCGGCAGGGGCGGAGCCCTCGCCGTCAACGTCTCCAACGTCGGCCGGGCGGTGCCCGTCTTCGCGGTGCTGGCCCTGTTCATGGTCTCGCCGCTGCGCAACGCCGGGTACCTGCCCACCATCGCCGCGCTGGTGCTCTTCGCCGTCCCGCCGCTGCTGACCAACGCGTACGTCGGCGTGCGCGAGGTGGACCGCTCGGTCGTCGAGGCCGCCCGCGGGATGGGCATGTCCGGCGGCCAGCTCTTCCTGCGGGTGGAACTCCCGCTCGCGCGCGGGCTGGTGATGACCGGGCTGCGCTCCGGCGCCGTGCAGGTCATCGCCACCGCGACCATCGCGGCGATGGTCGGCCAGGGCGGTCTCGGCCGGATCATCACCGCCGGCTTCAACACGTACGACACCGCGCAGGTCGTCGCGGGCGCCCTGCTGGTGGCGGCGCTGGCCCTGCTCGTGGAGGGGGCGCTGGTGGCGGCCGACCGGCTGCTGCCGCGGACCACCCCCCGCTGAACCCTGTCCCTCGCCTCGAAACGGAGTACCCCCATGAGCAAGACCACGCGCGTCCTCGGCGCGTCCCTGGGCGCCCTCGCCCTGACGGTGTCGCTGGCCGCGTGCGGCGGCGACAGCCTGGAGAAGAGCAAGGACGGCGGCGCGTCCGCCTCCGACCCCTCTTCCGCCGGGGGCGGCAAGGGCAGCCTGGTGGTGGGCTCGGCGGGCTTCACCGAGGCCAACGTGCTGGCCGAGCTGTACGCGCAGGTCCTCAAGGACGCCGGCTACGGCACCTCGGTCAAGACGGTCAACAACCGCGAGCTGTACGAGCCGTCGCTCGAGAAGGGCGAGATCGACGTCGTCCCGGAGTACGCCGCCACGCTCGCGGAGTTCCTCAACGCCAAGGTCAACGGCGCGAAGGCGGCGGAGGAGAAGCCGGTCGCCTCCAGCGACGTCGCGGCGACGGTGGCGGCGCTGGAGAAGCTCGCCGGCCCGCTCGGCCTGAAGGTCCTCCCGGCGGGCGGGGCGGTCGACCAGAACGCCTTCGCCGTCACTGAGGAGTTCGCCCGGAAGAACAACCTGAAGACGCTCTCCGACCTCGGGAAGTCCGGCCTGAAGGTGAAGATCGCGGCCGGTGACGAATGCGCCGTCCGCCCCTTCTGCGCCCCCGGGTTGACGAAGACGTACGGCATCCAGGTCGCCGGGATCGACCCGAAGGGCGTCGGCACCCCGCAGGCCAAGCAGGCGGTCAAGGACGGCGCGGACCAGCTGGTCCTGACGACGACCACGGACGCCACCCTGGACACCTACGGCCTGGTCCTGCTGGACGACGACAAGAAGCTCCAGAACGCGGACAACGTCCTGCCGGTGGTCAACGCCAAGGACGCCGGCGCCCCGGAGGTCGCCGCCGCGCTCGACAAGCTCACCAAGGCGCTCACGACGGCCGACCTGGTCGACCTGAACCGCAAGGTGGACGCCGAGCGCGCCAAGCCGTCCGACGTGGCGAAGGCCTACCTGGAGTCCAAGGGCCTCGTGAAGAAGTAGCAGTTACGCGGTTGGTACGGAAATGTGGGGTAACCGCTCGGGAACAGTTTGCCGGGCGGGTACCCCACGCGACCTCAACGCACTGTAAATTTCAGGCCATGCCCCGTGGACGCCACCGCAATCCCGAACCCCTGCACCGGCTGCTCACGCCGACGACCGTGGCCGGCGTCTGCGCCGTCGGCGCGGGCGCCGCCTGGCTGCTTGCGGAACCGTTTGCGCTACGCCTGCTCGTGGCCCTCACGGCGGCCGCCGGCGTGTCCGGCGCCGTCGTCATGCGCGCCTGGGACCGGTCGGCGGGACGCCGGGTCGCGGAGCTCGCGCGCGAGCGGGTCAAGGACGAGTGGAAGACGGACGAGCGGATCGCCGAGCTCGAGTCCGACCTCGAAGAGGCCCGCGTGCTGCGGGCCCGGCTCGACACCAAGCTGCGGGCCAAGCGGGTGGAGTTGGCGGGGCTGCGCGGCGAGCACGCGGCGCTGCTGCGCCGGTACGCGACCGCCGAGACCGAGCGGGCGAGCGCCCTGGAGCGCCGCCGGCTGCTGGCCATCGAGGCGGCGGCGGCTCCGGCCGCGGCGCCCAGGGAGCTGCCCGCGGTCTCCGAGGAGCGCGACGGCGCCGGCGCGCCCACCCCGGTCGGCTACGCCCGGGCCCACGCTGCGCTGGGGGCCCTGGCCCGCAAGGCCGGCCCCCGGGCGCTGCCCGCGCCGGCCCCCGCGCCCGCCGCCCCCGCCCCCGAGGGCGCCGAGGGGCACCGGCGCCCGGCCGCCGCGGTCGCGGCGCGCAGGCCGGCCGCGGCCGTCGCCCCGTACGCGGCCCAGCGCCGGAAGGCGTCCCGTGTCGAGGGCGGCTTCGACTTCTTCGGCACCAAGAGCGCGGCGCAGTCCCGCGCGGCGATCGACGCGGTCCAGAACGAGGACCTGGCCGACGTGGTCGGCGCCGAGGCCCTGGCCGTGCACGAGGCCGAGTCCGCTCAGGACCCCGCCGGAGCCCCGGTCGAGCCCGCGACCGCCGAGACGCGCGCGGTGGGCCAGGTCATCGACCTCACCGCCCACGACGAGACCGAGCCGATCGACGTGGTCTCGCTGCGCACCGCGATCTCCTGAGGGCGGGCCGGGGCCGGGTCGGCACAGGGGCGGGATCAGAACAGCGGCAGCTGCCCCGGGTGCTCCGACAGCACGAAGCCGTCCAGCGTCGGCGCCGAGGCCCCGAGCACCACCCGGGCCCGGGAGCCGGGGCAGGACACCAGGTCGCCGCGGCCCCTCCCGGCAGGAGGGTCGTGGCGGGCGATCCGCCCCGCGGTGACGGCGCAGTCTCGGCCGCAGGCGGGGCAGGCCCGGCGAGGGGAGTGGGACATGCCCCCCAGTCTGCCCTGCCGCACCGACATCGGTGCGGGCGCTACTTGTCGATGTCGCCGACGACGAAGAAGAGCGAGCCGAGGATCGCCACCATGTCGGCGACGAGCTGGCCGGGCAGCAGCACGGCGAGGGCCTGGATGTTGTTGAAGGAGGCGCTGCGCAGCTTCAGCCGGTACGGCGTCTTCTCGCCCTTGGAGACCAGGTAGTAGCCGTTGACGCCGAGCGGGTTCTCCGTCCAGGCGTACGTGTGGCCCTCGGGCGCCTTGAGCACCTTGGGCAGGCGCTGGTTGACGGGCCCCGGCGGCAGCTCCGCCATCCGGTCCAGGCAGGCGACGGCCAGGTCGAGGGCGTTGTGGGTCTGGTCCAGCAGGACCTCGAAGCGGGCGAGGCAGTCGCCCTCGGTGCGGGTGACCACCTCCAGGACGTCCTGGAGGTCGCCGTAGGCCAGGTACGGCTCGTCGCGGCGCAGGTCGAAGTCGACGCCGGAGGCGCGGGCGATGGGGCCGGAGACCCCGTACGCGTGCACGGCCTCGGCGGACAGCACGCCCACCCCGCGGGTGCGGCCGCGGAAGATCTCGTTGCCGCGGACGAGCCGGTCGTAGACGTCCATCCGGGTGCGGACGTCGGCGATCGCGGCGCGGGCCCGGCCGAGCCAGCCGGCCGGGAGGTCCTCCTTGAGGCCGCCGACCCGGTTGAACATGTAGTGCATGCGGCCGCCGGAGATCTCCTCCATGACGGCCTGGAGCTCCTCGCGCTCGCGGAACGCGTGGAAGATCGGGGTGATCCCGCCCAGTTCGAGCGGGTACGAGCCGAGGAACATCAGGTGGTTGAGCACCCGGTTCAGCTCGGCCAGCAGGGTCCGCATCCACACGGCCCGCTCGGGGACCTCCATGCCGAGCATCCGCTCGACCGCCATGACCACACCGAGCTCGTTGGAGAACGCGGACAGCCAGTCGTGGCGGTTCGCGAGCATGACGATCTGCCGGTAGTCGCGGGCCTCGAAGAGCTTCTCGGCGCCCCGGTGCATGTACCCGACCACCGGCTCGGCGCTGACGATCCGCTCCCCGTCCAGGACGAGGCGCAGGCGCAGCACGCCGTGCGTGGAAGGGTGCTGGGGCCCGATGTTGAGCACCATGTCGGTGCTCTCCGCCGCTCCGCCGATGCCGACCGTGGTCTCCGTCATGCGCGCATTGTCTCAGCCGCGGCGGCGGCGCGCGGACCGGGCCGGGGCACCGCGGGCCCGGCCCGCTCCGGACGCCGCCCGCCTAGGGTGGGCGCATGGAAACGGGGACGACGGGCGGGGTGGGCCGGGCCGAGTGGGTGGGCCTGCCCGGGGGGCTGCTCACGCTGCGGCGGTTGCTGCTGGTGATCTGGACGACGGTGCTCACGGCGGTGACGGCGGTCGTCCTCGGTCTGGCGGTGGGCCCGGCGTGGGCGGCGGCCGCCGGCGTCTGGCCGGCGGTGCTGGTCTGGGGCTGGGTGCTGCTGGGCCGGAACTGGCGGTCCTGGCGGTACGCGGAGCGCGCGGACGACCTGCTGATCAGCCGGGGCGTGCTCTGGCGGGAGGAGACCGCGGTCCCGTACGGGCGGATGCAGCTGGTCGAGGTGACCTCGGGCCCGCTGGAGCGGCGCTTCGGGCTGGCCTCCGTGCAGCTGCACACGGCCGCCGCGGCGACGGACGCCAAGATCCCGGGACTGGTGCCGGCCGAGGCGGAGCGCCTGCGCGACCGGCTCACCGAGCTCGGCGAGGCAAGGTCGGCGGGCCTGTGACGTCCGATCGGGCGGGAGACGGACCGGTGGCCTCCGGCCCGCCGGAGGGCGTCGGCCCCCCGGCCCCTCCCGGGCCTGCCGCGGGCGAGCGGCGGCTGCATCCGTTCACCCCGCTGCGCCGGGCCTGGGTGCCGATCGCCGCGACCGTCGGCGTGGTCGTGCAGCAGGGCGACCGGGCCGGTGAGTGGATCGCGGACCTGTCCGCCCTGCTGCGCGTCCTCGCGCTGCTCGCCCTGGTCCTCCTCTTCGGCGTGTACGGCTTCCTGAGCTGGTGGTTCACGCACTTCTCGGTCACCGACACCGAGCTGCGCATCCGCAGCGGGCTGCTCTTCCGGCGCACCGCCCACATCCGCCTCGACCGGCTCCAGGCGGTGGACGTCACGCGCCCGCTGCTGGCCCGGCTGACCGGGGTCGCCTCCCTGCGGCTCGACGTCATCGGCACGGAGGACAAGGACGAGCTGGCCTTCCTCGGCGAGAGGGAGGCCGTCGCCCTGCGCGCCGAACTCCTCGCCCGGGCGGCGGGCTTCGCCCCGGAGGAGGCCGTGCGGCTGGGCCAGGCACCCGAGCGGGAGGTGCTGCGCGTGGCCCCCCGGGACATCGCCGTGTCCCTGGTGCTGAGCCTGAGCGTGCTCGCGGCGCTGGCCGGCGGGATCGTCGCGCCGGTGTTCATGTGGTGGATCAGCGCCAGTCCGTGGGCGGCCGTCGTCACCCTGCTCCCGGTGCTCGGCGCGGTGTGGGCGGGTACCGCCGGCCGCTTCCTCACCGAGTACGACTGGACGGTCGCCGAGTCCCCGGACGGGCTGCGCCTGGACCACGGGCTGCTGGACCGGGCCCACGAGACCGTTCCGCCGGGCCGGGTGCAGACCGTACGGATCGTGGAGCCGCTGCTGTGGCGGCGGCGGGACTGGGTACGGGTGGAGCTGGCCGTGGCGGGCTCCAAGAACGACGTCCTGGTCCCGGTGGCCTCGCGGGCCGCCGCGTACGGGGTGATCGCCCGGGTGCTGCCCGGGGTGGACCTGGCGGCCCTGGACTTCACCGGCTCCCCGGCGGCCGGCGCGCGCTGGGTGACCCCGGTGTGGTGGAAGGGCTACGCGCTGGCGGTGTCCGACGGGGTGTTCGCCGCCCGGCACGGCCGGCTGTGCCGGCGCACCGAGATCGTTCCGCACGCCAAGGTGCAGAGCGTCCGCCTCACGCAGGGCCCCTGGACGCGGGCCCGCGGCCTGGCCGACGTCCACGTCGACACCGGTGCCAACGGCACGGTCACCGCCCGGCTGCGGGCGACGGCCGAGGCCGCCGCGCTCCTGCACGCGCAGGCCGCCCGCTCCCGCACCTCCCGGGCCTCGGCCCGCCCGGACCGCTGGATGACCTGAGGCCGGCGGCGGGGTCCGGCGGGCAGGCGCCGGCTCGGGCCGCCCGGCCGGGCGGCGGGGCCGGCCGGGTTACGACGGCGGGTTGCCGCCGGCGCGGACCAGGCCCGTCTCGTAGGCGAGGACGACGACCTGGACGCGGTCGCGCAGGCCGAGCTTGGTCAGGATGCGGCCCACGTGCGTCTTGACGGTCGCCTCCGAGAGGACCAGCCGGGCCGCGATCTCGCCGTTGGACAGGCCCTGGGCCACCAGCAGCATCACCTCGCGCTCGCGCCCGGTGAGCCGCTCGACCTCCTTGTGCTGCGGCTCCTGCGTGGTCGTCGGCAGCATCGGCGCGAACCGGTCGAGCAGCCGCCGCGTCGTGGACGGGGCCACGACCGCGTCGCCGCTGTGCACCGAGCGGATCGCCCCGAGCAGCTCGCCCGGCGGGACGTCCTTCAGCATGAAGCCGCTGGCCCCCGCCTTCAGGCCCGAGAAGGCGTACTCGTCCAGGTCGAAGGTGGTCAGGATGATCACCTTCGGGTGCTCGTCGGGCTCGCAGATCCGCCGCGTCGCCTCGACCCCGTCCAGCTTCGGCATGCGGACGTCCATCAGCACCACGTCCACCTTGGTGGCCCGCAGCACCTCCAGCGCCTCCAGGCCGTTGCCCGCCTCGGCGACGACCTCCATGTCCGGCTGGGCGGCGAGCACCATCCGGAAGCCGGTGCGCAGCAGCACCTGGTCGTCGACGAGCATCACTCGGATGGACATCAGTTACCTCGTCCTCTTCAACTCTTCTTCAGGGGAAGCAGTGCGCTGATCCGGAAGCCGCCGCCCGGCCGCGGCCCGGTGTCCAGGGTTCCGCCGACCATACCGATCCGCTCGCGCATGCCGATCAGCCCGTGCCCGGCGCCGTCGGCGCCGCCGTCCTCGTACAGCTCGTGGGCCGCGCCGCGCCCGTCGTCCTCGATGAGCAGGCCCAGCCCGTCGTCGAAGTAGACCAGCCGGACGCTGGCCTTCGCCTCCGGGCCCCCGTGCTTGCGGGTGTTGGTGAGCGCCTCCTGCACGATCCGGTACGCCGTCAGCTCGACGCCGCTGGGCAGCTTGCGGGGGGCGCCCTCGACCTCGAAGTCCACCGCGAGGCCCGCCGTCCGAACCTGCTCGACGAGGACCTCGATCTGCTCGACGTCGGGCTGCGGCACGTAGTCCTCGGACTCCTGGGGCTCCCCGGTGCGCAGGACGCCCAGCAGCCGGCGCATCTCGGCGAGGGCCTGGCGGCCGGTGCCGGAGATGGTCTGGAGGGCCTCCTTGGCCTGCTCGGGGGCGGCGTCCATGACGTACGCGGCGCCGTCGGCCTGGACCACCATCACCGAGACGTTGTGCGCGACGACGTCGTGCAGCTCGCGGGCGATCCGGGCGCGCTCGGCGGCGACGGCCACCTTGGCCCGGGCCTCGCGCTGGTTCTCCAGGCGCTGGTTCCGCTCGATGAGCTGGGCGTAGTAGGCCCGGCGGGTGCGCAGGGAGTCGCCCATCACCCAGGCGAGGGCGAAGGGGACGATGACGAAGAGCGTGAAGAGGACGTTGTCGACGTCGCTGGTGCCCTTGTCGACACCGAAGCGCAGGAAGTAGAGCGGGGAGGCCAGCAGACCCGCGCCCAGCGCGGTGCGCGAGACCCACCGCGGGACGTCTCCGGCGGCCACGGTGAACAGGATGACCAGCATGGCGAAGTCGGCGAACTGCGCGGGGATGCCCAGGGCCAGCTGGTAGACGCCGGCGGCGAGGGTGACCCAGAACATCGTCTGGGTCCACTTGCGGCGCAGGGCCACCACGGCCGCCATGGCCAGGGCCACCGGGATCGCCGCGAGGCGCAGTGCGGTGCTCGTGCCCAGCGACGCCACGTTCAGCATGGAGAACCCGGCGAAGACGACGGCCCAGAAGGTGTCGACGCCCGTCGGGTGTCTGCGGAGGAAGTCGTAGAGGCGCTGCACGTAACCCAGAGTAGGGAAAGGAATTAGGTGCTGGAGTCAACCACAGGTGCGAGCTTGCGCCGGGGGGCGTACTCCCGAAGGTGGAGGGTGAGCTTAGCCTTCCGGTGATGAGCACTCAGGGTGGAAGCGCGGTTCCGGTTCGTTGGCGCGCGGCGATGGAGGCCGCGCTGTACGGGCCCGGCGGCTTCTACGTCCGCCCGGGCGGTCCGGGCCCCGCGGGCCACTTCCGTACGTCGGTGCACGCCTCCGGGCTGTACGCGGGCGCGGTGGCGCGCCTCCTGCTCCTGGTGGACGCCGAGCTCGGGCACCCGCGGCGGCTGGACCTGGTCGACGTGGGGGCCGGGCGGGGCGAGCTGCTGTCGGGCGTGCTCGCCGCGCTGCCGGCGGAGGCGGCCGCGCGGGTGCGCCCGTACGCCGTGGAGCGGGCGGAGCGGCCGCCGGGGCTCGATCCGCGGATTCGCTGGGCGTCCGCTCCGCCCGAGCGGACGACGGGGCTCCTCTTCGCCAACGAGTGGCTGGACAACGTACCGCTGGAGGTGGCGCAGGACGGGCGCTACGTCCTGGTCGCGCCGGACGGCACGGAGTCCCCGGGCGGCCCGCTGGACGGCGCGGACCGGGCCTGGCTGGAGCGGTGGTGGCCGGGCGGCGGCCGTGCGGAGGTGGGCCGGTCCCGGGACGAGGCCTGGGCGGCGGCCGTGGCGGGGGTGGAGCGGGGCCTGGCGGTGGCGGTGGACTACGCCCACACGCGGGAGGCGCGGCCCCCGTACGGCACGCTGACGGGCTTCCGCGCGGGCCGGGAGGTCCCGCCGGTCCCGGACGGCAGCTGCGACGTCACCGCCCACGTGGCCCTGGACGCCTGCGCGGGGCCGGGCGCGGTGCTGCTGACCCAGCGGGAGGCCCTGACCGCGCTGGGGGTCTCGGGCGCCCGGCCCCCGCTGGCGCTGGCGTCCGCGGACCCGGCGGCGTACGTGCGGGCGCTGGCCTCGGCGGGCGAGGCGGCGGAGCTGACGGCCCGCGCGGGCCTGGGGGCCTTCGGCTGGCTGGTCCAGCCCGTCGGCATCGGCCCGTGGCCCCCCGCCGACGGAGGCTGACGCCGGGAGGGGCCGCGGTCCCGTGGGACTGCGGCCCCTCCCGGTCCCCTCAGGTCACCGCCGGGGGCTGCCGGCTACTGCTTGGCCTCGTCGTGGCCCTCGTGCAGGCCGCCGCCGCTGCCGCCGCCGGGCGTGGGCTGCGTGGCGACCGGCTTCGACAGCGGGGCCAGGTCGTGGGCGTAGTGCCCGACGGCGTCCGCGATGACGTCGACGTTGATGTCGAGCGCCTTCTGGTCGATGTTGGTGATGTCGTCACCCTTGCCGTGGTAGTTCACGTCGTAGGCGACACCGGCCTGACCGCCGAACTTCGCGGCCTCCTCGGGCGTCTTGATGCCCTCGGCGCCGGTGAACGTGCCGCCGGACGGGATGCCGACCTCGATGAAGGGGCCGTAGTCCGAGCGGCCGGAGAAGTCCGTGCCCGCGTGCGGGATGCTCTTGGAGTCGAGGAAGTCGGTGATCCCCTTCTCCAGCTGGGCGGAGCCGGCCGGGCCGGGGCCCGCGCCGGTGCCGTCCGAGTCGTCGCCGTCGTAGACGAAGTACGCGGCGTTCGGCGAGCCGATCATGTCGAAGTTCAGGTAGAGCTTGATCTGCTTCTTCTGCGCGTCCGTCAGCCCGGCGACGTACGCCTCGGAGCCCAGCAGGCCGAACTCCTCGGCCGACCACCAGGCGAACTTGACCTTGTTCTTGATCTTCGTCTGGCTGCTCGCGAGGCGCTGTGCGACCTGGAGGATGCCGGCCGAGCCGGAGCCGTTGTCGTTGATGCCCGGGCCGACCGCGACGGAGTCCAGGTGCGCGCCCAGGAAGACGGTGTTGTCCGCGTCGCCGCCGCGGGTCTCCGCCACGACGTTGTACGTCGTGCGGTTCTCGCGCAGCTCGCGGATGTCGAGGGTGAGGCTGACCGGGCCGGCCGCCGCCTCGGCGGCGAGCCGCTCGCCCTCCGCCTGGGTGACGCCGCCGGTCGGGACCTTGCCGGCCGCGGGGTCGCCGAGGGTGCCGTTCAGGGCGCCGTCGGTGTTGTTGTAGATGACCGCGCCGACCGCGCCGGCCGCCGCCGCGTTCTCCTGCTTGACCGCGAAGGTGCAGCCGCCCCGCTTGACCAGGGCTATCTTCCCGGTGAAGGCGCCGGCGGCGAAGTCGCCGGGCTCGCAGCCGTTCGTACCGTCCGCGTCGACCGGTGCGACCGCCAGAGGGGCCGTCACGCCGTCCGCCGGGCCGCTCGCCGTGTACGTCATCAGGTGGATCGGGACGTCGCGCCCGTTCGGGCCGTTCACCGTGAGCTTCTCGGCGACCGTCTCGACGTACACGAAGTCGAACTCGTTCCTGGTGACCTGGTATCCGGCCGCCCGCATCACGGCCTCGACGTACAGGGCCGACTGCCGGTGGCCCTTGGAGCCGGCCACGCGGGTGCCGTTGTTGTAGTCGGCGATCGACTGGAAGACCTTCAGGTGGTTGTTGGCCCCCTTGCCGGTCGCCTCCTTGACCAGCTTCCTGGCGAGCGCGTCGCCCCGGGCGGCGTCGCTCTGCGGGCTGCCGGCCGCACCGGCCGGCCCGGCGAGCAGCAGGGGGGAGACGAGGGCCGCGGCCGCCAGGGCGGCGGTTGCTGCGGCTATACGGCGTGAGGGCATGAAGGTCCTTCCACGACAAACGGCGGGCAGAACGGGCAGGGCGGAGCGGTCGAGCGGTTGAGGTGCGCGTACCTGGGGGGAGCGGTGGACGCACGTTAAACAGCAACTGGCCACTCTGGCCAGAGTTTTCGCCGATTCCGGTTTATGAATTCCGTATATCGGTGAGTCCGCGCCGTAGGGAACCGGCCATGCCGGCGCCCCTGCGGGCCCTCCCGGGGACCCGGGCCGGCGCCTCCGCGGAGCCGTTCCCGGCGCGGCCTCAGCGCAGGATCCCCTCGATGAAGTCCGAGCCGATGCGGGCGACCGCGGGCAGGTCCAACTGGTGCTGGACGTAGCGCCCCTGGCGCCGCGTGCGGATCAGGCCGGCCTTCTTGAGCACCGCCAGGTGCCGGGACACCTCCGGCGCCGTGATGCCGTAGACGACCGCCAGCTCGCCGGTCGTGTACGGGGCCCGGGCCAGACTCCGGCACAGCCGCATCCGCAGGGGGTGGGCCAGTGCCTCCATCCGCAGCTGGAGCAGCTCCACCGAGCCCGGGTCGGAGGCCGGTCCGGGCGAGCGCAGCGGGTAGTGGACCACCGGCAGCCAGCCCGGGGCGTGCACGACGAGCAGGTGCGGCCAGCCGAAGTCGGTCGGCACGAAGACCAGGCCGCTGCCTATTCGGGGGTCGGTGGCGGTGGTCGAGCCGTGGACCATCTTGTCGGCGGTGACGGTGGTGAGCCCCTCGTCGACGCTCAGCGCGGACGAGACCTCCTTGAGGGCGGCCGCCAGACCCCTGCGGCGCAGCACCTCGGTCTTGTGCCGGGAGTCGGCGCTCTGCCCGGGCTCGATCCTCTTCCAGGTCTCCGCGAAGAAGGCCTCGTCGCAGTCCTCCAGGAGCCGGCGCATCCAGCGCCGTACGGAGGCGGTGTCGTCGAGCAGCCGGACCGAGAAGTCGAGCTGGCGGGGGCCGCGGGCGGCGGCCGTCTCCAGCGCCTTGGCGCGGGCCGCCGGGTCCGTGAGCGGGGAGGGGCCGCCGCCCTCGTTGTAGAGGGACAGCCAGCAGTGCTCCAGGGCGGCCATGACGAACTGCTCGTCCTCCATCCGGTCGAGCACGTCGAGCTCCTCGGCGAGGGTCGCGGCGGGCCGGCCGGTGCCGCCGGGGGTCCCGGCGAAGGCCATGAAGATGTCGGAGAACGAGCTGCGCCACATGAAGTCGGCCTCGTGCAGCCGGTCCGCGAGGCCCGGGTCGAGGGCGGCGGCGGTGGCCGTGGTCCACGAGGTCAGCCGGGGGTGGTGGGCGGGCTGCGAGAGCGCGTGCAGGGCCATGCAGAGCTCCGCGAGCGGCGAGGGCGCGAAGGTGATCCGGTCGGCGGGGAGCCCGGCGATGTCGATGGTGACGCTCATCGGCCCATCATGCCGGTGCGCCTGCCGCGCGGGCCGCCGGGTGCGGGGCCGGACGGCCTACCGGGCGCCCGCCCGGTCGCCCGTCCGGGGCGCGGCCCCGCCGTCCGACCCGGCCCCGGCCCGCCGTCCGACCCGGCCCCGACCGGCCGTCCGCCCGGCTCGACCGGCCGTCCGCCCAGGTCCGACCCGGCCCCGGCCCGCCGTCCGACCCGGCCGCGGCCCCGCCGTCCGGCCGGGCCCGCGACAGCCGCGGCCGGACGCGGCGGGACCGCAGGGGGGCGTCGCCGCGGGACCGGCGGGGGACGATTGACGCCCCGCGTCAATCGTCGCGCGAGAGGGCGCCGGCGGGGTCAGGCTGGACGCATGACCGCGATCGAGCAGTACCTCATCGACACGTACCGGGCGTCCCAGCAGGGCGCTCCGATGCCCCCGCCGCCCGGACGGGACGACCTCGCCGCGGTGCGCGCGGTCCGGTCCCACGAGCAGGTCCTGGCCGTACTGGAGGGCCGCTCGGCGCGTCACCCCTGGCGCGCGGCCCTGCACCGGCTGCTGGTCCGCCCGCGCGCCTGCTGACCGCCCCGGGGGCCGCCCCGACCCGGGGGCGGCCGCGTACCGGGGCGGCACGGCGGCCGGCCGGTGCGGCCCGGCGGCTCCCCGCCGCCCGCGGACGCGCGGACGCCCCCGGCCCGCCGCGTCGGCGGCGGAACCGGGGGCGTCGCGGACCGGGCCCGGCTACTCGAAGTTGGGTGCGTTGCGCTCGTACACCAGGCGCAGGCCGATCAGGGTCAGCCAGGGCTCGTGGTCGTCGATGGCGGAGGACTCGCCCAGCACCATCGGGGCCAGGCCGCCGGTGGCGATGACGCGGACGTCGTCCGGGTCGCCGTTCGGACCCGCCAGCTCCTTGGCCATCCGCGCCACGACCCCGTCGACCTGGCCCGCGAAGCCGTAGACCACGCCCGACTGCATCGCCTCGACCGTGGACTTGCCGATCACGTTGCGCGGGCGGGCCAGCTCGATCTTCCGCAGCTGGGCGCCGCGCACGCCGAGCGCCTCCATCGAGATCTCGATGCCCGGCGAGATCACGCCGCCCACGTACTCGCCCTTCGCGGACACCGCGTCGAAGGTGGTCGCCGTACCGAAGTCGACCACGATCGCCGGGCCCCCGTAGAGCTCGACCGCCGCGACCGCGTTGATGATGCGGTCCGCGCCGACCTCCTTCGGGTTGTCCATGAGGATCGGCACGCCCGTCTTGATCCCGGGCTCCACCAGCACCGCGGGCACGTCCCCGTAGTACCGGCGCGTCACCTCGCGCAGCTCGTGCAGGACCGACGGCACCGTCGAGCAGATCGCGATGCCGTGGATCCCGTCGCCCAGCTCGTTGCCGAGCATCGGGTGCATGCCCATCAGACCCTGCATGAGCACGGCCATCTCGTCGGCCGTGCGCCGCGGGTCGGTCGAGATGCGCCAGTGCTCGACGATCTCGTCACCGTCGAACAGGCCCAGGACCGTCTGGGTGTTGCCTACGTCGATGGTGAGGAGCACGGGTTACACCGCCTCGCGCAGATCGAGGCCGATGTCCAGGATCGGGGCGGAGTGGGTCAGCGCGCCGACCGCGAGGTAGTCCACCCCGGTCAGGGCGTAGTCGCGGGCCGAGTCCAGGCTGAGCCGGCCGGAGGACTCCAGCGTGGCGCGGCCGGCCACCAGGGCCACGGCCTCGGCGGTCTGCGTGACCGTGAAGTTGTCCAGCAGAATCAGGTCCGCGCCGGCCGCCAGGACCTCGCCGACCTGCTCCAGGTTGTCGACCTCGACCTCGATGGGGACGTCCGGGAAGGCCTCGCGGACGGCGGTGAAGGCCTGCGCGACGCCACCGGCCGCGACCACGTGGTTGTCCTTGACCAGCGCCGCGTCCGACAGCGACATGCGGTGGTTGACGCCGCCGCCGCAGCGGACCGCGTACTTCTCCAGCGCCCGCAGGCCCGGGGTGGTCTTGCGGGTGTCGCGGACCTTCGCCCCGGTGCCGTCCAGCAGGTCGGCCCAGCTGCGGGTGGCCGTCGCGATGCCCGACAGCCGGCACAGGATGTTCAGCGCGCTGCGCTCCGCCGTGAGGAGGTCGCGGGTGCGGGCGCGGACCGAGAGCAGTACCTGCCCGGCCTTGACGGCGTCGCCGTCCTCCGCGTGCCGCTCGACCTCGAAGGCCTCCGTGCACACCACGGAGAAGACGGCCTCCGCGACGCGCAGCCCTGCCACGACGCCGTCCTCGCGCGCGACGAAGTCGGCGACGGCCTCGGCCTCCTCGGGCACCGTGGCCACGGTGGTGACGTCCACCCCGCCGTCCAGGTCCTCGGAGAGCGCCATGTGCGCGATGTCCTCGACCTCGATCGGGTCCAGGCCCGCGTCCGCGAGCAGCTGGGCCAGCGCCGGGTCGAGGCCGCTCTCCTCGCCGTCGCCGCAGCCGCAGTCGTCGCCGCAGCCGCCTTCGTTCCGGTCGATCAGGGGGAGTTCGTCGGGGGTGCTCACGGTCACTGCTCCAGGCTCTGGGTACTGAGGGGGTGTCGTACGGACGGGAAGTCCGCGGATTCGGTGGGCAGGACGACCAGCGCCCGCCGCTCGGTCGCCGACAGCCGGACGACGAGGTGGCGGCGCCAGACGGCGTCGTCGCGGTCGGGACGGTCCTCGCGCCAGTGGCAGCCGCGGGTCTCCTCGCGGCGCAGGGCGGCGGCCACCAGCACGCGGGCCACGCACAGCAGGTTCGTGGCCTCCCAGGTGTCCACGCCCGGCTCGGCGGTCTTGCCGTGCGCCTCCAGCCCGTTCAGGGCGGTGGCGTACAGCGCTTCGAGTGCCTCGGCGGCCGTCCGCAGGGACTCGGCGGAGCGGAGCACGCCCGCGCCGTCCGTCATGATCCGCTGGACCTCGTACCGCGCCTCGGCGGGCTGCAGGGGGCCGGTCGCGGGGACGGGGACGCCGGGGCCGCTGCCCGCCGGCGGGGCGGCGACGATGTCGTCGGCGATCCGCTCGGCGAAGACCAGGCCCTCCAGCAGGGAGTTGGAGGCCAGCCGGTTCGCGCCGTGCACGCCGGTGCAGGCGACCTCGCCGCAGGCGTACAGCCCGGGGACGGTGGTCCGCCCGTGCAGGTCGGTGCGGACGCCGCCGGAGGCGTAGTGCGCGGCGGGTGCGACCGGGATCGGCTCCGTCACCGGGTCGATGCCGTGCGCGCGGCAGGCGGCGAGGATCGTCGGGAAGCGGTGCTCCCACATCTCGGCGCCGAAGTGCCGCGCGTCCAGGTACATGTGCTGCGCGCCCTGCTCCTGCATGCGGCGCATGATGCCCTTGGCGACGATGTCCCGCGGGGCCAGCTCGGCCAGTTCGTGCTGACCGGTCATGAAGCGCACGCCGTCCGCGTCGACGAGGTGGGCGCCCTCGCCGCGGACCGCCTCGGACACCAGCGGCTGCTGCCCCTCGGCGTCCGGGCCGAGGAAGAGCACCGTCGGGTGGAACTGCACGAACTCCAGGTCGGAGACCTCGGCGCCGGCCCGCAGCGCCAGCGCCACGCCGTCGCCGGTGGACACCGAGGGGTTGGTGGTGGCGGAGAAGACCTGCCCCATGCCGCCGGTCGCCAGGATCACGGCGGGCGCGTGGACGGCGCCCACCCCGTCGTGCTGGCCCTCGCCCATGACGTGCAGGGTCACTCCGGCCGTACGGCCCCGCGCGTCCTGCAGCAGGTCCAGCACGAGCGCGTTCTCGACCGTCTCGATGCCCGCGGCCTGCACCGCCCCGACCAGCGCCCGGGAGATCTCGGCGCCGGTGGCGTCGCCGCCCGCGTGCGCGATCCGCCGCCGGTGGTGGCCGCCCTCGCGGGTCAGCTCTATCTCGCCGGTCTCGGCCGAGGTGTCGAAGACGGCGCCCGCGGCCATCAGCCGCCGCACGGCGCCGGGGCCTTCGGTGACCAGGAGCCGGACGGCCTCCTCGTCGCACAGTCCCGCGCCCGCGACCAGGGTGTCGTCCAGGTGCTGCTCGGGGGTGTCGCCGTCGCCGAGGGCCGCGGCGATGCCGCCCTGGGCCCAGCGCGTGGAGCCGTCGTCGAGCCGGGCCTTGGTGACCACGACGGTACGGCGGCCCGCGGCGGCGCAGCGCAGCGCCGCGGTCAGGCCGGCGACGCCGGAGCCGACGACCACGACGTCCGCGTCGAGGGACCAGCCGGGCGCCGGGGCGTGCAGGCGTATGCCGGTACCGGCGCCGGTGTCCGCGGGGCCTCTGCCTGGGGTGCTCACGAGTGTGCTCCGAACTCCAATGGGATGTTGTCGATCAGCCGGGTCGTCCCGACCTTCGCGGCGACGGCCAGCACGGCCCGCCCGGTGAAGCCGGGAGCCGCCTCGGTGAAGTCCTGCGGGTCCACCAGCGCCAGGTAGTCCAGCACCAGCGGCGGATCGTGGCGTCCCGCCTCCTCCAGCACGTGGCGCGCGGCGGCCCGTACGGCGTCCGGCAGCCCGGCACCCGCCGCCGAGACGGCGTGCGCGTCGGCGGAGGCCCGGATCTCGCCGAGCCGGGCGAGGGCGGTGGCCCGCCCGTCGCTGGCCGGGGCGGCCTCGGCCCGGGCCCGCAGCGCGGCCTGCGCGGCGAGCCGGTCCCGCCCGGCGAACAGGGCGCGCGACAGGGCCAGCGCGGTGCGCCGCTCGACGGGGGAGAGGTAGCGGTTGCGCGAGGACAGCGCGAGCCCGTCGTCCTCGCGGACGGTCGGTACGCCGACCACCTCGACCGGGAAGTTCAGGTCGGTCACCATCCGCCGGATCAGCGCCAGCTGCTGGGCGTCCTTCTGGCCGAAGAGGGCCAGGTCGGGGCGGGTCAGGTGGAGCAGCTTCGCGACGACGGTGAGCATCCCGTCGAAGTGGCCGGGGCGGGTGGCCCCTTCGAGGCGCTCGCCCATGGGCCCGGCGCTGATCCGCACCTGCGGGTCACCGCCCGGGTACACCTCGCCGACGGCCGGGGCGAAGACGGCGTCGGCGCCCGCCGCGCCCGCGACGGCGAGGTCGGAGTCGAGGGTGCGCGGGTAGCGGTCGAGGTCCTCGCCCGCACCGAACTGCAGCGGGTTGACGAAGACGGTGACGACGACCTGCCCCTCGGGGCCGGCCAGCTCGCGGGCCGTCCGGACGAGGGTCGCGTGGCCCTCGTGGAGGGCGCCCATGGTCATGACCACGGCCCGGCGGCCGGTCCGCGGCAGCCCGTGCAGCTCCTCGGCGGTGTGCAGCAGCAGCTCGCTCACCGGTCGCCGTCCTCGTCCGCGAGCACGCCGAGCAGGTCCTCGGCGAGTTCGGGCTTCAGCAGCCCGTGCGCCATGGCCCGGTCCGCGGTGGTGCGGGCCATCGCCAGGTACCCGGCGACCGTCCCGGGCGCGTGCTTGCGCAGCTCCGAGACGTGCGCGGCGACCGTACCGGCGTCACCGCGGGCCACCGGGCCGGTCAGGGCGGCGTCGCCGGAGCGCAGGGCGTTGTCGAGGGCCGCGCCGAGCAGCGGTCCGAGCATCCGGGCGGGGTGCTCGACCCCGGCCTTGCGCAGCAGTTCCATCGACTGGGCGACCAGGGTGACCAGGTGGTTCGCGCCGAGGGCGAGGGCCGCGTGGTAGAGCGGGCGGTCCGCTTCCGCGATCCACTCGGGCTCGCCGCCCATCTCGATGACCAGGGCCTCGGCGGCGAGCCGCAGCTCGTCCGGGGCGGTGATGCCGAAGGAGCAGCCGGCCAGCCGCTGCACGTCCACCTCGGTGCCCGTGAAGGTCATCGCGGGGTGCAGGGCCAGCGGCAGCGCGCCCGCGCGCCGCGCCGGGTCGAGCACGGCGGTCCCGTACCGGCCGGAGGTGTGGACCAGGAGCTGGCCGGGCCGGACCGCACCGGTCTCGGCGAGCCCCTCGACCAGGGACGGCAGTGCGTCGTCCGGGACGGTGAGGAGCACCAGGTCGGCCCGCTCCAGCACCTGCGCGGGCGGGACCAGCGGCACGTCGGGCAGCATGCGGGCGGCGCGGCGCACGGACGCGTCGGAGACACCGGACACGGCGACGGGCGGGTGACCCGCCTGCTGGAGCGCACGGGCCAGCGCGGGGCCGACCCGCCCGGCTCCTACGACGCCGACGGCCAGCCGGGCAGGGCGCGGCTGCTGTGATGGGTTCACGCGGGGAGGGCCTTCCGTTCCAGTCCGCGGGGGGTACCGGACGATACGTCGCCATGCTAGCCCCTGCCCCCTCGGGCCGGTCGGCGATGATCGGGGGCTATGAGCGACGAAGGCGACGAGCACATCGAGGAATCCGGGCGCGGCGGGCGGCTGGTCGCGGCCTGGCGGGGGGCGGAGCGGACCCTTTCGCGGAGCCTGCTGGAGCCGACGGCGGGGGAGCTGCTGGCCCGGCTCGCCGACGCCCCGTACGAGCGGGACCAGCCGGCCGACGTGTACGGCAACGGCGTGGTCGGCGAGCTGGAGCGGCGGGTCGCGGAGCTGCTGGGCATGGAGGACGCGGCCTTCTTCCCGACCGGGACCATGGCCCAGCAGGTCGCGCTGCGCTGCTGGGCGGGACGGACCGGCAACCGGGTGGTGGCCCTGCACCCGATGGCGCACCCGGAGCGCTGGGAGGGCGGGGCCCTGTCGGCCGTCGCCGGCCTGCGCACGGTCCACACGACGGCGGAGTCCCGCCAACCGACCCCGCAGGAGGTCCGGGACCTCGCGGAGCCCTTCGGCACGCTGATGCTGGAGCTGCCGCTGCGGGACGCGGGATTCCTGCTGCCGTCGTGGGAGGAGCTGGAGGCACTGGTGGCGGCGGCCCGGGAGCGGGAGGCGGTCGTCCACTTCGACGGGGCCCGGCTGTGGGAGTCGACCGTGCACTTCGGCCGTCCGCTCGCGGAGGTCGCGGCTCTGGCGGACTCGGTCTACGTCTCCTTCTACAAGTCGCTCGGCGGGCTCAGCGGGGCGGCCCTGGCGGGGCCGCGCTCCTTCGTGGAGGAGACGAGGGTCTGGCGCCACCGGTACGGCGGCCAGGTGTTCCGGCAGTTCCCGCAGGCGCTGTCCGCCCTGGCCGGCCTGGACCGGGAGCTCCCGCTCCTGCCGTCGTACGTCGCGCAGGCGCGGATGGTGGCGGGCGCCCTGCGGGAGGGCTTCGAGGAGGCCGGGACCCCGTGGTTCCGCGTCCACCCGGAGGTCCCGCACACCCACCAGTTCCAGGTGTGGCTGCCGTACGGGGCGGAGCGGCTGACGGAGGCGGGGCTGCGGACGGCGCAGGAGACGGGCCGGGTCCTCTTCCGCCGCTGGGCGGAGGACGTCCCGCCGGGCCTGTCGATGACGGAGCTGGAGGTGACGGAGCCGGGTCTGTCGTGGACGCACGCGGAGGTCAGGGAGGCGGTGGCCGCCTTCACGGCCCGGCTGTAGCCCCCGCCGGGGCGGCCCGGCCCCGGGCCCGCGGCCCCCGGGAGCCGGGGGCCGTACGGCGGTGCGAAACACCGAATTACGCCGAAGTCATCGGTCTGCGGCCGTCATGGCGCTACCGTCCCCTCACGGTAATTTCGGCCACCGTGCCCGGAGGAGACACCATGACCGCTCAGCCCGTGTGGCAGAAGTCCTCGTTCTGCGACGAGGGGGACGCCTGCGTCTACGTCGCCGCCGCCCCCGGCTCGCTCGTGCGCGTCGCGGACCGCGCCGACCCCGCCCACCTCGTGCTCGCCACGACCCAGGCCGCCTGGACGGAGTTCCTCCGCGCGGTCAAGGAGAGCGGCTGAGCGGACCGCCCCGAGGCCCGCCGCGCCGGTCCCGCTCCTCATCAGGGGTTTTTGTCCGATTAGCGCGTACCTTCGGGCCATGCCCACGCCCTACGGATCCCGCGGCGGCATGGCGTTCAGCCCTGCCGAGCTGCACGTGCTCAGGCGCTCGCTCGCCCACGCCCTCCAGTCCTCATCGGCCCCGATGCCGGCCTCGGAGGTCCAGGACTGCCTGCGCCTCGCCCGGTCGGTGGACGAGGCGGTCCGGGAGGCGGACCGGCTCAGAGCCTTCCTCGTGGAGGATCTCGCCCGCTACCGGGGCGCCCTGCCCGGCAGCCTGTCCGGGTACCTGGAGCTGCTCCAGGACGCCCTGGCCGCCGGTTACGAGCCGGTGCCCGACGACCTCGCGGCGCTGCGCGCGCTGCGCGCCCACCCCGTCGCCGCCGCGCTGCTGGACCGTGCCCAGGCGGTGGCGGAGC
Organism: Streptomyces sp. NPDC058674; assembly: GCF_042716505.1. Lineage (NCBI taxonomy): Bacteria > Bacillati > Actinomycetota > Actinomycetes > Kitasatosporales > Streptomycetaceae > Streptomyces > Streptomyces sp. NPDC058674. The sequence continues at coordinate 33,108 of NZ_JBHXSC010000017.1, read as the reverse complement.
GCTCCGTACGGCGACGGCTGTCGGCCCCTCCCGCACCCCGTACCCGGCTGCTGTCCCTGGCCGGCGGGCAGGCAGGCCGGCCGCCGGGTCCGCCGCCGCAGCCCAAGGACCAGCCGAAGCCGGAGCGGCCCGTCCCGACCCCGGGCGAGGTCTTCCCGCCACGCCGCAAGCCCGGCCCGCCCCCGGCGGCCGGACGCGCCGCCGGGTAGCTAGGCTGGGGGCATGGACTACGTCTCCGCGCTCGTGCCCCCCGTCGTGATGGCCGCGTTCTTCATCGCTCTCGTCGTGACGATCGTGAAGACCCAGGGCGGCGCCAACAAGGCCAAGGAGGACGCGGCGGTCGACGCCGTGATCGCCCGGGCCGAGGCCGCCCGGCAGCCCCAGAAGTAGCCCCGGGCAGCCCCAGGAGCAGCACCGCGGCCGTTCGGCGGCGCGACGGGCGTACGGCCGCGGAGGCCGTGCGCCCGTTTTTGTTGCGCGCGACCGGGCGAATAGTCGGGCAATTCCGCACAAACCGCACTATCGTGCTGTTGTGCCTCGCCCCCTGGGAGAACTCGAAGACGCCGTCATGACGCGGGTGTGGCAGTGGAACCGCCCGGTCACCGTTCGGGAAGTACTGGAGGACCTCCAGCAGGAACGGTCCATCGCGTACACCACGGTCATGACCGTTATGGACAATCTCCATCAGAAGGGCTGGGTCCGCAGGGAAGCCGAAGGCCGCGCCTATCGCTATACCGCGGTCTCCACCCGCCCCGCCTACTCGGCCGCGCTGATGAACGAAGCCTGGGCGACGAGCGACAACCCCGCGGCCGCCCTCGTCGCCTTCTTCGGCATGATGTCGGCGGAACAGCGCGAGGCACTCCGGGACGCCGTGCGGATCGTCCAGCCCGGTGACGACGCGGCCGAAGCCGGGGCCGTCCCGCCGGCCGCGGGCGGGGAAGAAGCGGGCGAAGGCGAAGGGGGCGCCGCCGAGCGCCCGGCGGAGCCGGGGCGATAACGTCCGGTCGCATGGGAGAGTTTTCCGCCGCACCCGCAGAAACAGTCACGATCCGCCGTGCCCGCACCGGTGATGTTCCCGCGCTGCGCCGCCTGCTGGACCAGTACGTGCAGCAGCGGATCCTGCTCGACAAAGCCCCGGTCGTCCTTTACGAGGACATCCAGGAGTTCTGGGTCGCGGAACGCGGTTCGGACCACCGGGTGGTCGGCTGCGGCGCTCTCCACGTGATGTGGGAAGACCTCGCGGAAGTGCGCACTCTCGCCGTCGACCGCGAGTTGAAGGGCTCCGGCGTGGGCCATCGGGTGCTGGCGCAGTTGTTGGAGACCGCCCGAGCGCTCGGGGTCAGCCGGGTTTTCTGCCTGACCTTCGAAGTGGACTTCTTCGCCAAGCACGGCTTCGTCGAGATCGGCGAGACCCCCGTCGACACCGATGTGTACATCGAGCTCCTGCGTTCCTATGACGAGGGCGTCGCCGAGTTCCTCGGTCTCGAACGGGTGAAGCCGAACACCTTGGGCAACAGTCGGATGCTTCTGCACCTCTGAACGATCACGGCGGCTTTTCCGGAGCTCCGCGCGCCCGTGGCCTATGTCCGAATCGCGTACGTTTCCCGCCCTGTTGCGGTCTCGAACCTCTCGCCGGGGGTTTGTGTTTTCCTGGCAAAAGCGGTTTCCTTTCCGCGTACTGCTTTTCGATGAAAGGAAATCCCGGTGGCACAGAAGGTTCAGGTCCTTCTTGTCGACGACCTCGACGGTGGCGAGGCGGACGAGACGGTGACGTTCGCTCTGGATGGCAAGACCTACGAGATCGACCTCACCACCGCCAACGCTGAAAAGCTCCGCGGTCTGCTCGACCCGTACACCAAGGGCGGCCGCCGCACCGGTGGCCGTGCCACCGCCGCCCGCGCCAAGGGCCGCGCTTCCGCGACGACCGGCAACCCGGACACCGCCGAGATCCGCGCGTGGGCCAAGGAGAACGGCTTCAACGTGAACGACCGCGGCCGCGTTCCGGCCGATATCCGCGAGGCCTACGAGAAGGCCAAGGGCTGACGGGACCGAGTCGTACGCCGCAGGCGCGCCCGGTGGCATTCCGTCGCCGCCGCCGCGACCAGGCGTACGAGATCGGGTCCGGACCCCGCGCCCTGCCCGGGAGCGGGCAGGGACGGCAGCAGCGCCTCACACCCCTTCTCGGGGGGTCGCAGCCACACGGCGGCCTCCCGGGGGCCTTCACCCGGGGGCAGTCCCGGTGGCGCCGGGGCGGTGATCCCGCCACCCGCACCCAGGGCGGCGAGATCCAGGGCGACCCCGCCCCAGTCCAGCCAGTCGAGCAGCCCCTCCAGCTCGTCCGCGCTGCCCGCCGCCACCAGGAAGCACATCCGGCGTCCCACGACCGCCACCGGACCGGTCGCGACCGGCCTGCGCAGCAGCGCCGTCCCCGCACCGGTCGGCAGCTCCAGCACGTCGAACCGGACTCCGGTGACGAGCCGGGCGGGCGGCCCGGCGACGACGGTCCAGCCGAGCACCCGCTCGTACCAGGAGGCGTACGCGTCCCCTTCGGGCGGGACGCGGGGCGGGGGGACGCTCGGGGTGCTGACGGCCATGCCGGGAGCAACTCCGGAACCGCCCGGGGGGTTACGGGCAGGTGTGACGCACCGCACGCGGGTCGATGCGGAACGTAGAGATCGGCGGGGTGCCGTCCCACATTCGGGACGCAACCCTGTTCGCCCTTAGCTGAGGGAGCCGGTGGTTCCGGCATGGAGTGCCGGTCCCCACGGGTAAGACATTCCTAGTGGATCGGGGCGACACGCTGATTTGTACGGCTCCCGTTCGCCATCGGCGTACACGCGTGACGGGTATCTGTCTGGCCTGCGGGAACATCGTCTCCCACTATCGGGTTGGAGCAGTTGTCGGCTGTTCAAGCCGGTTTTCCTCACCGACGTGGGGGTGAGCCGCGGACGGATGTCGGCAGTTGGAATGAGCTGTCCCGCCCTGCGGGACTAGCATGCGGAAGGACAGGGCGGGGACCGACCCCGAACTGCCCGACCGCTCTGAGGAGCGATAAACGATGTTCGAGAGGTTCACCGACCGCGCGCGGCGGGTTGTCGTCCTGGCTCAGGAAGAAGCCCGGATGCTCAACCACAACTACATCGGCACCGAGCACATCCTCCTGGGCTTGATCCACGAGGGTGAGGGTGTCGCCGCTAAGGCCCTGGAGAGCCTCGGGATTTCGCTCGAGGCTGTTCGCCAGCAGGTTGAGGAGATCATCGGACAGGGGCAGCAGGCCCCTTCCGGCCACATCCCCTTCACCCCGCGGGCGAAGAAGGTCCTGGAGCTTTCGCTCCGAGAGGCCCTCCAGCTCGGCCACAACTACATCGGCACCGAGCACATCCTGCTCGGCCTGATCCGCGAGGGCGAGGGCGTCGCCGCCCAGGTCCTCGTGAAGCTGGGCGCCGATCTCAACCGAGTCAGGCAGCAGGTCATCCAGCTGCTCTCCGGCTACACCGGGGGCGGCAAGGAGTCGGCCACGGCCGGCGGCCCGGCCGAGGGCACGCCCTCGACCTCGCTCGTCCTGGACCAGTTCGGCCGCAACCTCACGCAGGCCGCTCGCGAATCCAAGCTCGACCCGGTCATCGGGCGCGAGAAGGAGATCGAGCGGGTCATGCAGGTGCTGTCCCGCCGGACCAAGAACAACCCGGTCCTCATCGGCGAGCCCGGCGTCGGCAAGACCGCCGTCGTCGAGGGCCTGGCACAGGCGATCGTCAAGGGCGAGGTCCCCGAGACCCTCAAGGACAAGCACCTCTACACGCTTGACCTCGGAGCCCTGGTCGCCGGTTCCCGCTACCGCGGTGACTTCGAGGAGCGCCTGAAGAAGGTGCTCAAGGAGATCCGCACCCGCGGCGACATCATCCTGTTCATCGACGAGCTCCACACCCTCGTGGGTGCGGGCGCCGCCGAGGGCGCGATCGACGCCGCGAGCATTCTCAAGCCCATGCTGGCCCGTGGTGAGCTCCAGACCATCGGTGCCACGACTCTCGACGAGTACCGCAAGCACCTCGAGAAGGACGCGGCCCTCGAGCGCCGCTTCCAGCCGATCCAGGTGGCGGAGCCTTCCCTCCCCCACACGATCGAGATCCTCAAGGGCCTGCGGGACCGCTACGAGGCCCACCACCGCGTCTCCATCACGGACGAGGCCCTCGTCCAGGCGGCGACGCTGGCGGACCGGTACATCTCGGACCGCTTCCTCCCGGACAAGGCGATCGACCTGATCGACGAGGCCGGCTCCCGGATGCGCATCCGCCGGATGACCGCGCCGCCGGACCTCCGCGAGTTCGACGAGAAGATCGCGGGCGTGCGCCGCGACAAGGAGTCGGCCATCGACTCCCAGGACTTCGAGAAGGCAGCGTCCCTCCGCGACAAGGAGAAGCAGCTGCTGGCGGCGAAGACCAAGCGCGAGAAGGAATGGAAGGCCGGCGACATGGACGTCGTCGCCGAGGTCGACGGCGAGCTCATCGCCGAAGTCCTCGCGACCGCGACCGGCATTCCCGTCTTCAAGCTCACCGAGGAGGAGTCCTCGCGACTGCTCCGCATGGAGGACGAGCTGCACCGTCGGGTCATCGGCCAGAAGGACGCCATCAAGGCGCTCTCCCAGGCGATCCGGCGTACCCGTGCGGGTCTGAAGGACCCGAAGCGCCCGGGTGGCTCCTTCATCTTCGCCGGCCCGTCCGGTGTCGGTAAGACCGAGCTCTCCAAGACGCTCGCCGAATTCCTCTTCGGCGACGAGGACGCGCTGATCTCCCTCGACATGTCGGAGTTCAGCGAGAAGCACACGGTTTCCCGCCTCTTCGGTTCGCCCCCCGGCTACGTGGGGTACGAAGAGGGCGGCCAGCTCACCGAGAAGGTGCGCCGCAAGCCGTTCTCCGTCGTCCTCTTCGACGAGGTCGAGAAGGCCCACCCGGATATCTTCAATTCCCTTCTCCAGATCCTGGAGGACGGTCGTCTGACCGACTCCCAGGGCCGGGTCGTGGACTTCAAGAACACGGTCATCATCATGACGACCAACCTGGGTACGCGGGACATCTCGAAGGGCTTCAACCTGGGCTTCGCGGCCCAGGGCGACACGAAGACCGGCTACGACCGGATGAAGGCGAAGGTCAACGAAGAGCTCAAGCAGCACTTCCGGCCCGAGTTCCTCAACCGTGTCGACGACACGGTCGTCTTCCACCAGCTCACCGAGGAAGACATCATCCAGATCGTCGACCTCATGATCGCCAAGGTCGACGAGCGCCTCAAGGACCGCGACATGGGCATCGAGCTGAGCGGCGACGCGAAGCTCCTGCTCGCCAAGCGCGGCTACGACCCGATCATGGGCGCCCGCCCGCTGCGCCGGACCATCCAGCGCGAGATCGAGGACCTGCTCTCGGAGAAGATCCTCTTCGGCGAGCTGCGCCCCGGTCAGATCGTGGTCGTCGGCAAGGAGGGTGAGGGCGAGGACGCCAAGTTCACCTTCCGCGGCGAGGAGAAGACAGCTCTGCCGGACCTCCCCCCGATCGAGGCCACGGGCTCCGGCCCGGACCTGTCGAAGGGCGCGTGACCGCCGCCGCGTAGCGGCAGCCGTACAGAAGGGGCGGCCCCGGGACTCTCCAGAGTCCCGGGGCCGCCCCTTTTCCGTCTCCGCTCGAATGCCGGGAGGGCGCCGGGAGGGCGCCGGGAGGACAGGGGAGGGCGGCGGAGCGCCCCGGGGGTGTCACGGGGGTTGTCCGGAGCGCCGCGTCCGGCACGGCGCGAGGTGGCACGGCGAGGGTCCCGGAGCGGTCCGGCGACGGCACCGGGCCGGTGACAAGCCGCACAGAACAAATCGGACGTACTAGGCACATTCGTAGATCAAATGGACCCTCGAAGCCGACAAAACCCCCAGGATGGGGGCGGTCAACAGGCCGGACTGCCCGGGCGCGGCTACGACCCCCGGTAGTAACGGGGGTGTTTGGGGAACTCCGGGGGCTCGGGTTACCAAGGTGGAGCGAGCCCGGCACGTGCTTGATCGTGCCGGGTCATCTCATGCCCGAAGAGGGCGTGACCCGTCCTGTTCCCGGCCCCGGAGGTCTTCTTCATGTCCGCGAAGCGCGTCTTTACCCGTCATACCCGTATTGCCGTCGGCGTAACCACCCTCGGTGCGGTGCTGGCCCTCGGGGCCGGTACGACCGCCGCGTTCGCCGACACCACGCAGACGGCCCTCGCCGGTACCGCCGAGCTGGTCTCCCAGCAGGCTGCCGCCCAGGCCAAGGCCGTCTCCGCTGCGAAGAAGGGCGTGTGGGACAAGCCGGTCGAGAAGTACACGCTGTCCGCCACCTTCGGCCGGGGCGGCAGCATGTGGTCCCACAAGCACTCCGGCCAGGACTTCGCCGTCCCCGTCGGCACCCCGGTCCAGTCGGTCGGCGCCGGCACCGTCGTGAAGGCCGGCCCCAACGGCGGCGGCGACGGCCCGGCCTACGGCAACGCCATCGTGATCAGGCACGCGAACAACACGTACTCCCAGTACGCGCACCTCTCGCGCATCCAGGTCAAGATCGGCCAGAAGGTCTCCAAGGACAAGCAGATCGCCCTGTCCGGCAACACCGGGAACTCCAGCGGCCCGCACCTGCACTTCGAGATCCGCACCACCCCGAACTACGGCTCGGCCGTCAACCCGATCGCCTTCCTGCGCAAGGCCGGCGTCAGCCTCTGACGGACGTGCGCGTCCGGGGTCCCGTCCGGGGTCCCACCCGCGGCCCCGGCCGCGGGGATCAGAACAGCAGCCAGGAGCCGGTCGGCTTGACCGAGGACAGCTTGTTCTGACGGACGGCGTCGACCTGGGTCGGCGACAGCTCCGCTCCGAAGGTGCGCAGGCTGTCCATGGCGCCGTTCCAGGCGCCGGTCCAGTTGCCCTCGTGGCGGGACCGGCCCAGCTGGAGCGGGCCCGGGGCGCTGAAGACGCCCGTGACCTGCGCCTCGGACCTCTTCTTGCCGTTCACGTACAGGGTGATCGTCTTCTTGGCGTCGTCGTAGGTCCCCGTCAGCGTCGTCATGGTCTTCTCCATCTTGAGACCCTCGGCGACGACGGTCTGGGCGGTGGAGTCCGCGCCCTGCTCGCCCGTCTGCACCCGGAAGATCCAGGCGGGCTTCCCGTTGACCTCGTCCGAGCCCAGCTCGAAGGCGAAGGTCCTGTCGTTGCCCTGGCTGACGGCTATCTGGCGGCCCTTCGGGGAGCGGTTCCAGATGCGGGCCGAGACGGTGAAGCTCTTGGACGTGTCCACGATGCGCTTCTCGGACTCGGCGTACGACTTCTCGTTGCCCTTGGTCCGCAGCTCGTAGTGCTTGTCGATCGCGAAGACGCCGGCTTCGGCGCTCATCTTCAGGTGCGCCTTGCCGCCGTGGTCCCGGATCAGGGACGGGTCGCTGGCCACCGTCGGGGACTTGTCGACCGGGGCCTTGCTCTTGGAGCCGCTCGGCTCGGGGGAGACGGACGCGGTCACCACCGGGCCCTCCTGCGCGACCTCCTCGCCCCCGTCGTCGCCACCGAGCAGCAGAAACGTTCCGCCGCCGGCGAGCAGCAGCAGCGCGGTCACCGCGCCGCCCACCGCCCAGATCCGCTTCCTGCGCCGCTCCGCCGCCGAGCGGTCGGCCAGCGCCTCCCAGTCCGGCTGTCCCGACTGCCGGGGCACGAACGGCGCCGGCTGCGCCGCCCCGGCCGGCGGCCACGGCTCGCCCGGGCCGCCCGGGGTCCCGCCCGGGAACTGCTGGTAGCCGCCCTGCTGGTAGGGGTTCGGCTGGACCGGCGCCCCGCCCGGGTCCGGCTGGTACGGATTCGGCAGGACCGGGGCCTGACCCGGGTCCTGCTGGTACGGGTTCGGCTCCCCCTGCCCCGCCGGGTAGCCGTAGCCCCCGCCGGGGGCCGGCGGCGCTCCGGCCGGGGGGCCGAACCCCTCGGGCTCGGGCCGCACGGGCCGGCCGGGCGGATAGCCGTAGCCGCCGCCCGCCGCGGGCGGTCCCGGCGGGAACCCGTAGCCGCCGCTCCCCGGGGCGGGCTGCTCGGGCTGCGGGTTGCTCGGGGGATTCGTACCGTCGGTCATGCCACGGATGCTAGGTCACGCCCCCGCCGGACGTGCGGCCCGGTGCCGATCCGGTGCCGATCCGGCGCCTCCGGAGCGGTGACCTGGCAGGCCCGTCGGGTCGCCGGACCCTCCCGGCCGCATTCCCACGGGCCGTCCCGTCATTCCCGTCGGGCCCACGACGCCGGCTACGGCACCCCGCGGCGTTGTCGGAACGCCCGGATGCGCCCAGTACGGGGGCATCCCTGCGCCTCGCGATGCACCGCATCCGACGCCGTGCGCCGACCCACCAGGACAACCCTCAGGGGAGCCGGACCACGGGGAAGCTGCCCGTCGCCGTCGGCGCGTGCTCCGGCAGCCAGAGCACCGCCACCGCGCCCGCCGCCGCCCCCTCGCGGTCGGAGCCTCCCGGAGCGGCCACGTTGCGGAAGGTCAGCCGGGCGCCCAGCACCCGCGCCTGCCCCTCCGCGATCGTCAGCCCCAGCCCGTGCCCCACGCCCGCACGGTCCGTGGACCCGGTCCGGAAGCGGCTCGGCCCCTCGCGCAGCAGCGCCTCGGGGAAGCCGGGCCCGTGGTCGCGGACCCGGACGACCCGCCCCTCGACGTCCACCTGGACCGGCGGGCGGCCGTAGCGGGCCGCGTTGGCCAGCAGGTTCCCCAGGATTCGCTCCAGCCGCCGCGGGTCGGTGCTGACGACCTCGTCCGCCACGACCCGTACCGTCGCCTCCGGCATCAGCGCCCGCACCCGCCGGCTCACGAACTCGCCCAGCGCCACGTCCTGGAGCTCGGCCCGCTCGGACGCGCTGTCCAGCCGGGCCACCTCCAGCACGTCCTCCACCAGCGCCCGCATCGCCTGCGCCCGGTCGCGCACCAGCTCGGTCGGCCGTCCCGGGGGCAGTAGCTCCGCCGCCGTCAGCAGGCCCGTCACCGGGGTCCGCAGCTCGTGCGCGATGTCCGCCGTCACCCGCCGTTCGGCCTCCAGCCGCTGCTGGAGGGCGTCCGCCATGGCGTCCACGGCCCGCGCGAGGTCGTCCGTCTCGTCGCGCACGACGCCCCCGACCGCGTCGCGCACCCGCACCCCCGGGTCCCCGTGCGCCACCCGCTGCGCGGCGGCCGCGGCCTTGCGCAGCCGGCGGGAGATCTGACCGCCGATGAGCACGCCGAGGGCGGCCCCGGCGCTCACGACGCCGAGCGAGCCGACGACCAGGGCGCGGTCCAGATCCCGCACCATGTTGGCGCTCTCCCGGAACTGGGTGTGCAGCGACAGCACCTGCCCGTTCCCCAGCGGCACCGCCGCCCACACCTCGGGGGCGCCCTTGTGCGTCTCCTGGACGTACGTGCCGCGCCGCCCGGAGCGCGCCTTCTCGCGCAGCTCGGCGGGCAGCTCCGGGTCGTTGAGCTTGGCGCCCATCGGCGGCTTGCGCCCGGCCTCGGCGACGCGGGCCATGAACTGCACCCGGTCCAGCTGCGTCTCGCGGGCGCTCTCCAGCATCGACACCCGGGCAGCACTGTGCACCACCAGGCTCAGCGCGAGCACGGTGAGGGCGCCGACGGCGGCGATGGCGAGGGTGATCTTCCAGCGGATTCCCGTGCGGAGGGTGAAGCGCCTCATGCCCCGGGCGCCTCAGGCCTTCAGCTTGTATCCGAAGCCCCGGACCGTTTCGATCCGGTCCTGGCCGATCTTGGTCCGCAGCCGCTGTACGTGGACGTCGACCACGCGGGTGTCGCCGCCCCAGTCGTAGTCCCAGACCCGCTCCAGCAGGCGGTCGCGCGACAGCACCGTGCCGGGTGCGGAGGAGAACTCCAGCAGCAGCCGCATCTCGGTCGGCGTCAGCGCCACCGCGGCTCCTGCCCTGCGGACCTCCATGCCCTCGGTGTCCACCTCCAGGTCTCCGAAGGAGAGCACCCCGCGCTCCCCGGCCGGGTCCTCGCCGGACTGTCCCGCCCCGCCGTTCTGCGGACCGCCGGCGTGGCCGAAGCGGCGCAGCACGGCGCGGATCCGGGCGACCAGCACGGAGCCGTCGAAGGGCTTGGTGACGTAGTCGTCGGCGCCCGCCTCCAGGCCCAGCACCACGTCGATGGAGTCGGCGCGCGCCGACAGCATGATCACGGGGACGGTGGACTCGTCGCGGATGCGGCGGCACAGGCTCACGCCGTCCATGCCGGGGACCATCACGTCGAGCAGGGCGATGTCGGGGCGGTCGGCCCGGAAGGACTCCAGGCCGGAGAGGCCGTCGGGCATGGCGGTGACCACGAACCCGTCGCGTTCCAGCGCCAGGGTCGTGGCCTCACGGATCACGTCGTCGTCCTCGACGAACAGGACATGGGTCTCGGCCATGCGGGAGCCTCGCCTCGGTTCTTCTCTGTACGCGTTCTGCGGTGGTCGGGTGGTCGGTTGGCCGGGGGCGGGCCGGGGGTCCGGCGCGTCAGTTCCTCGGAGTGGACACCGGAGCGGGCTGGCCCCCGTCGTCCACGTTGCTGTACTCCGAGTGGACCCGGTCGTGCTCCACGAACTTCTCCCCGTCCCAGCGGTACGTGATCACGTCCTCGCCCGACGGGTAGGCGAGCGCGTCGCTCTTCTCGTAGACCTGCTTCGTGACCACCAGGTCGCCCCGGTCGATCACCGCGTAGACGGGCGGCTGCTCGTCCGAGAACACATTCTCGTACTTCCCGCCGTCCGCGCGGTACACGAAGGAGCCGCGGCCCAGGGCGTCCGCACAGGACAGCACATTGACGACGATGTCCACGGCGGGACTCCCGGTCACCCGCCCGTAGCTCACGTCGACGGGGTACTCCTTGCCCGTGCAGGGCTTCAGGTCGCGCTTGGTCTCCCGGCCGACCTTCGGGTCGGCCATCAGCAGCGCCACCGGGTCCACCTTCACGGCCGGGCTGCCGGAGACGGCCGTGGAGGCCGAGGGGGCGGCCGTGGGCGCGGCCGGGGCGGTCTTGGCCGCGGTGTCGGTCCGGGCGGGACCGCCGTCGCGCAGCCCGGTTCCGCCGGTGGCGCAGCCGACCGCGAACACGGCGGTGCCGACGAGGACGACCATCCCCGCCGACATCAGCACCAGCGAACTCCCACTGCTCAGACCTTGGCCGTTCAGGCCGCGCACCGCTCACGCCCCTCGTACCGGATGGTGTGGTCGCCGCGTTCCAGTGCGCGCATGTCCAGGTCCCGGCTCTCCAACTCCTGCCGGAGGCGGGCCAGTGCGCGGTGCAGGGTGCTCTTCACGGTTCCCGCCGACATTCCGAGCGCCGCGGCCGTCTCCTCGGTGCTCATCTGCTCCCAGTGTCGCAGCACGACCACGCTGCGCTGCTTGGGCGCGAGCACCGTGAGGATGTCCATCAGCAGGGCGCGGTCGGCGCGCTGGTCGGAGCCGTCCTCGACCGAGGCGTCGGGGAGCTGCTCGGTGGGGACCTCTTCGAGCTTGCGGGCGCGCCACCACTCGGTACGGGTGTTGATCATGACGCGGCGGAGGTAGGCGTCGGCCAGGGACTTGTCGGCGATGCCGTCCCAGCGGCCGTAGGTGCGGACGAGGGCCGTCTGGAGGAGGTCCTGGGCGTCCGTGGGGTCCGGGACCAGGCGCCGGGCACTGCGCAGCAGGGCGTCCTGCCGGGTGCGTACGTACTCTTCGAATTCGAGTACCTCGCCGTGCGCCATCTCAGACCGCCTCCGTTCCGTCCCACCGCTCAACACCGGCTTACGGACTCGAAGGTACGGAGGGGTTGTCACGGGGCTGTGCGGGCCAGCCTTCGGTGGGCGCACGGACACCCATAGGTTGTGTAACAGCCCGCGTGAGCTGGGGTTTCCCGGCCCGAAGCGGAATCTGAGAGTCAGCTCCGGGCCGGTGCCGGTCAGGTGAGCGGGAGCCGGTAGAAGCCACCCGCGAGCGGTTCCACGAGGCCGTCGGAGACCAGGCCGTCCAGGGCGCGGGCGCGCTGCACCGGCTCGTCCCAGACGGTGTCGAGCACCGCCTGCGGAACGGCCCCCACCGCCTCCCGGAGCACCGCGAGGAGCCTGCCCCGGACCTGCCGGTCCGTCCCCGCGTACGTCTGCCCGCGCCGCGGCGGCCCGTCGTGCGCGGGCTTGCCGGCCAGCCGCCACGCGCACAGCCCGGCCACCGGGCAGCGCCCGCACTCCGGGCTCTTTGCGGTGCACACCAGCGCGCCGAGCTCCATCGAGGCGGCAGCCCAGCGGGCCGCGGTCTCCTCGTCCTGCGGCAGCAGGGCCCGGGCCAGGCGACGTTCGGCCGCGGTGGTGGCGTTCGGCGGGTACTCGACTCCGGTGGCGGTGCGCGCGAAGACCCGCCGGACGTTGGTGTCCAGTACGGCGTGCCGCTGCCCGTACGCGAAGGAGGCGACGGCCGCCGCCGTGTACTCCCCGATCCCGGGCAGCGCGAGGAGCTGGGCGTGGTCCCGCGGTACGTCGCCGCCGTGGCGTTCCGTTATCGCCAGGGCCGCGCCGTGCAGCCGCAGGGCGCGGCGGGGGTAGCCGAGCCGCCCCCAGGCCCGTACGGCCTCTCCGGGGGCGTCGGCGGCCAGGTCGGCGGGCCGGGGCCAGCGGGCGAGCCACTGCTCGTAGACCGGCAGGACCCGGCTGACGGGGGTCTGCTGGAGCATGAACTCGCTGACCATGACCCCCCAGGGGCCGGCCTCGGGGCGGCGCCAGGGCAGGTCGCGGGCGTGCTCGTCGAACCACGCGATCACGGGTTCGTGCAGCGCGTGGGAGACGGCGGGGGACTCGGGGAGGGAAGGGGGGGATGCAGTCATGGCAGACGGCATCCTGACACGTTTCCCCGCTACCGTGCCGGGCCCGGACCGGTGAACCAGACAGCGGCGCGGACGCCGCTCGCCCGCATGGCCGCCGTGATCCTACTGATCGGACCGGTCAGGGCGAGGACGACGAGCGCGGCCACCGCGCCGCCCAGCAGCAGGCCGACGGCCACGTCGTGCGGGTAGTGCACGCCGACGTAGACGCGGGAGAAGGCCATCAGCAGCGCGAGCGGCACCGCCAGCAGCGCGAGCCCCCGCACGGCCAGGGCGAGCGCGACGGCGGCGCCGCCGGCTATCGCCGCGTGGTTGCTGGGGAAGGACCAGTCCCCGACGGGCGGGCACGGGAGGAGGGAGGGCGCGGCCCCCACGACGGCGCGGCACGGCCGCTCCTCGTCCACGACGGACTTCAGGGACTCGGAGACGACGTACGCGACGGCGGTGGCCGGCGGCGCGAGGACGGCGAGGGCTACTGCGCGCGGGCTGCGGCGGCCGCGCGAGCGCCACCAGACGGCCGTGAAGAGCAGGCCGAAGAAGAGGAGTCCGTACTCCGTCCAGACCTCGAAGGACGACTGGACCCACGGGGGCGTGGAGTGGGCGAAGTCGGTGATGTCGCGGTAGAGGCCGGAGCTGTCCATGGTCACCGACAGTACTGAACGGAAATGGCCCTCCATGTCACACCCTTGGCCGATTCTCGGCGCTCCCGAGGGGTCCCGCAGGCTGATCATCGGCAAAACAAGCCCGTCACACGGCATGGGGGGCGCTGATCGGAGCGCGGACTCTCGTAAAGTTCCGTCCGTGGGATCTCTGCGCAATCCGGTCGGGCCGCTCCCCTCCTCCATCTACTGGCGACGGAGGGCCGTGCTGGCGTCCGTTGCCGCGCTCCTCGCGATTCTCGCCGTATGGGCCGTCAGCTCCGGCGGGGAACGGTCGAGTACGAACGGAAAGGGCCAGGGCCGCCCCGGCACGATCACGATCACCCCGGGCCCCTCGGGCACCGGGCCGGCGATCAGTCAGGCCCCGGGCGGCCGGGCGGAGTCGGGCGGCGGCGGCACGACCGGGTCCGACGGCGGCGGTTCCTCCGGCACCGGCAAGAACGGCGAACCGGGCGGGACGGCCGGCGCCGCGGGCAGCTCCGGCGCGGGCGCCGCGGGAGCAGGCGGCAGCGGCGGCAGCGGCGGCAGCGGCGGCGGTCCGGCGCAGGTCCCGGCGGACTCCGCGCTGCCCACCTGCGCGGCCGGGGCGCTCCAGTGGGAGGTGAAGAGCGTGAAGAACGAGTACGAGGCGAACGAGAAGCCGCGTCTCGAACTGATCGCCCGCAACGTCTCCGGAACCACCTGCAAGGTCGATCTCGGCCCCAGGCAGGCGGTCCTGACCATCCTTCAGGGGCGCGACAGCAAGGCGGTCTGGTCCTCGGCGGACTGCCCGCCGGGCGCCGGCAACGTCTTCTTCCGCATCCCCGCGCAGGGCGAGACGAAGCAATCCCTGGAATGGGACCGCAGGTTCAGCGCCCCGAACCAGTGCCAGACGCCCCCGGCGGGCAGCGCCGCCGCGGACACCTACGTGGTGGAGCTCAAGGCACCCGGGATGCCGGTGGCCAACACCTCGTTCGTCCTGAAGCAGGACTGACCGGCCCGGCCCCGCCGGTCCGGGCGCGGTCCGGGCCGGCGCGGCAGGGGGCCGGGCGTGCGCGGCGGCGGTCCGGGCGACCTAGACGTAGCGTTCCAGGATGGACGATTCGGCAAGACGGGACAGGCCCTCGCGGACGCTGCGCGCCCGCGCCTCGCCCACCCCGTCCACCGTCTGGAGGTCGTCCACGCTGGCGGCGAGCAGCTTCTGCAGCCCGCCGAAGTGCTCCACCAGCCGCTCGATGATGGCCCCCGGCAGCCTCGGCACCTTCGCCAGCAGCCGGTAGCCGCGCGGGGACACCGCCGAGTCCAGCGTCTCCGGTGACCCGGTGTACCCCAAGGCCTTCGCCACGATCGCCAGTTCCAGCAGCTCCGGGTGGGTCAGCGCGTCCAGCGCAGGCAGCGCCTCGTCCACCGTGCGGGAACGCTTCGCCGTCGGCTCCGGCACGTAGTCCCGGATGACCAGCTCCCGCTCCTGCTCGATCCCGACCGTCAGCTCGTCCAGCTGGAGGGAGAGCAGCCGCCCGTCCGTGCCCAGTTCGACCACGTACTCGGCGATCTCCGTCGCGATCCGCCGCACCATTTCGAGCCGCTGGGCGACCGCCGTCACGTCACGGACCGTGACCAGGTCCTCGATCTCCAGGGCCGACAGCGTCCCGGCGACCTCGTCGAGGCGCAGCTTGTACCGCTCCAGCGTGGCCAGCGCCTGGTTCGCCCGCGACAGGATCGCGCCGGACTCCTCCAGGACCCGCCGCTCCCCGTCCACATACAGCGCGATCAGCCGCATCGACTGGGACACCGACACGACGGGGAACCCGCACTGCTTCGAGACCCGGTCGGCCGTGCGGTGGCGGGTGCCCGTCTCCTCCGTGTGGATCGACGCGTCCGGGACCAGCTGCACGCCGGCCCGCAGGATCTTGGTGATGTCCTTGTCGAGGATGAGGGCGCCGTCGAGCTTGCACAGCTCGCGCAGCCGGGTGGCGGTGAACTCCACGTCCAGCACGAAGCCGCCGGTGCACATCGCCTCGACGCTCTTGTCCATGCCGAGGACGATGAGCCCGCCGGTGTTGCCGCGGACGATCCGTTCCAGCCCGTCACGCAGGGGCTGACCAGGTGCGACCGCGCTCAGCGAGGCACGCATCATGGCCTCCGCCTTGGAGCTCGCGACCGACTTCCCGGATGCTGCTGCCCCGTCCTTGGCTGCCACTGCACTCCTCCGGTCGCGGGTTGCGCCGCCTGCGTACAGCCGGGCGGACCAGCACAAAGTCTACCGGCGCGCGCTGCGGCCCCGCCGTGGCTTGGTCAGGTACGCCCTTCGGGAGGTCTGCGCGGACCCTCCGGCACGTCCTCTGACCAGGGCAACCGCCCCGCCGAAGCGGACTGCGCGCTACCGCTCGGCGGCGCGCGGGGACCCGCGGCGGGGCCCGGCCGGTGCTGGGGGGACGGCCGGTGTCCGGGGGGACGGCCGGTGCTCGGCGGCTCCCTCCGCCACGCGCGGCCCCGCCGCTACTCGGCGGCCCGCTCCTTGGCCGGCGTACGGGACCGCCCGCGCGGCAGCACCCGCAGCGCGTCCCCCATGTCGGCCACCTCGATGACCTTCATGCCGGCCGGGACCTTCCCCGGATCGGCCGGCACCAGGGCGTGCGTGAAGCCGAGCCGGTGGGCCTCGGCGAGCCGGCGCTGCACGCCCGTCACCCGCCGCACCTCGCCGGCCAGGCCGACCTCCCCGATGGCGACGAGGTTCTTCGGGAGCGGCACGTCGCTGGCGGCCGAGGCGAGGGCCAGCGCGATCGCCAGGTCGGCCGCGGGCTCGGTCAGTTTCACCCCGCCCACGGTGGCGGAGTAGATGTCGCGCTTGCCGAGCGCGGTGATCCGGCCGCGCTGCTCCAGCACCGCCAGCATCATCGACACCCGCGAGGTCTCCAGGCCCGAGGTGGTGCGCCGCGGGGAGGGGATCTGCGAGTCGACGGTCAGCGCCTGCACCTCGGCGACCAGCGGGCGCTTGCCCTCCAGGGTCACGGTCAGACAGGTGCCCGGCACGGCCTCGGCGCGGCGGGTCAGGAACAGCCCGCTCGGGTCGGCGAGCCCGGTGATCCCCTCGTCGTGCAGCTCGAAGCAGCCCACCTCGTCGGTGGCCCCGTACCGGTTCTTGATGCCGCGCACGAGCCGCAGCCGGGCGTGCCGGTCGCCCTCGAAGCTCAGCACCACGTCCACGAGGTGTTCGAGCAGGCGGGGGCCGGCGATGGCCCCGTCCTTGGTCACGTGGCCGACGAGGAGGGTGGACATGCCCCGCTCCTTGGAGGCCCGGATCAGCGCTCCGGCCACCTCGCGCACCTGGGCCATGCCGCCGGGCGCCCCGTCGATCTCGGGGGAGGCGACGGTCTGCACGGAGTCCAGGACGAGGAGGGAGGGCTTCACGGCGTCGAGGTGGCCGAGCACCGCCGACAGGTCCGTCTCGGCGGCCAGGTAGAGGTGGTCGCTGAGCGCGTGGATCCGGTCGGCCCGCAGCCGCACCTGGCTCGCGCTCTCCTCACCGGTGACGTACAGGGTGCGGTGGTCGCCGCTGGCGGCCTTCGCCGCCACGTCCAGCAGCAGCGTCGACTTCCCTACGCCGGGCTCGCCGGCGAGCAGCACCACGGCGCCGGGCACGAGCCCGCCGCCGAGGACGCGGTCCAGCTCGTCCACGCCGGTGCTCCGCGCGGCGGCCGTCCGGCCGTCGACCTGCGCGATCGGCACCGCGGCCGTGGAGACCCGGCCGGCGGCGGTGGTCCGTACGGCGGGCGCGCCCATCTCCTCGACGGTGCCCCACGCCTGGCACTCGGGACACCGTCCGAGCCACTTCGCGGTGGTCCAGCCGCACTCGGTACAGCGGTAGGACGGCCGGTCCTTGGCGGATGAACGAGCGGTGCGGGCAGCCATGCGCCCCACCGTAGCCGCCGCCACCGACAGCCCCGGGCCGCGGTCCCGCCCGCCCGCGCCCGGGGGCCCCCGCGGCAGCGGCCTCCCCCTTCGGCGGCGGCCGGCCGGCGCCCCCGCCACCGCCCGCCCGCCGGACCCCGCGGCGCAGGCGTCAGGACCTCCGTCAGCGCACCGCCGATCTGTTCACCCGTAAGGGCTAAAACCGGTGAAGGCTTCCGGGGCACCGGCCGTGCGCCGCCTACGGTCGCGACGTGAACAGCAGCAACCAGGCACACCCCTCACCGCGCACCGGCGCACACCGGGCGCACGGGCGCACGCCTCCAGAGGGAGCCGGGGACCTCGGCACCGCCGGGGCGTCCGGGAGCCCGGGCGGTGCCACGGACTCCGACGACCGCACTGCCGGCTCCGCCGCGGAGCAGCCGCCGCAGCCGCCCCCCTTCCGGCACGAGCCCTACCTCGACGGCCTGTTCACGTACTGCCTGTCGGTGCTGTGCGACCACGACACCGCCACCGACGTGCTGGGCGACGTCCTCGCGGTCGCCGAGCGGCACCCGGGCCGCTGCCCGGACGAGGGCGACCGGCGGGCCTGGCTGTACGCCCTCGCCCGCTGGGGCTGCCTGCGCCGTCTCGGCGAGCAGCGGCGCATCCGCCAGGGAGCGCACTGCGCCCGGCGCGCGCCGGAGCACCGCGGTGGCGGCCACGCGCCGGGTGACGGACGCCCCGTCCCGGACGGGGAGCGACTCCCGGACGGGGAGCGACTCGCGGACGGGGAGCGGCTCCCGGACGGCCGGCGCGTCCTCGACGTGAGCGCGTACCGCCGCACCGAACTGGCCCGGCTCGCCTGGCCCGAGGCCGCCGGGACCACGCCCGAGCAGCGCGAGGCCCTCGAACTCGCGGTCCGTCACCGCCTGGGCGTCCCCGAACTCGCCGCCGTCCTCGGCACGCCCCCCGCCGCCGCCCGGGAGCTGCTGTCCGGGGCCGCCTGTGAGGTCGAACGCACCCGGACCGCCCTCGCCGTCGTGGAGAGCGCCGGCTGCCCCGGCGTCTCCCGGCTCACCGGGGACGGCCAGGTCCTGCTGTCCACCACCCTGCGCGCCGAGCTCGTCCGCCACGTCGACGACTGCCCGCGCTGCCGCCGGGTCGCCGAACGCGTCGGCGCGGGCGACCCCTGGCCCGGCTCCGGCGGCATCGCCACCGCCGCGCTCCCGCTCGTCCCCGCCCCGCGCACCGCCGTCCACGCCGCGATGCTCCGCTCCGGCCGCCGCCGCCGGGGCGGCGGCCCCGGCCCGCGCTTCGACCGCACGGGCTTCCCGATGGACCCCAAGGACCGCGCCGCCCGGCGCGAGCGGATGCGCACCCGCGCGGTGACCACCACCGTGGTCGCCACCGTCGTGGCGGCGCCGGTGCTGGCCCTGTGGGCGGCGTACCGCGGCGCGCCCAGCACCGGGGAACCGGCCGGCGGCGATTCCACCCGCATCTCCGCGAGCGGGTCCGAGCTGCCGCCACTGGGCCCCGAGGGCATCCCGCTCACCGCCTACGAGAACGCCGGCAACGCCGCCACCACCAGCGGCGGCCCCGGTTTCGCCGCGGGCAGCGCCGACCCGGACGTCCTCGTCGAGGTGATCAGCACGGGGCCCCCGGCCGCCCCCGGCGCGGACCGCCCCGGCGCTCCCGGCCGGCTCGCCGTGGACGCGTACTCCCGCGGCTCCACCACCTTGCTCACCCTCACCGCGTCCGGCGGCGGGCCGGTGGACTGGCAGCTCTGGTCCGATGCCCCCTGGCTGCGCGCGAGCCGGACCGCGGGCACGCTGGCCCCAGGAGAATCGGTCACCCTGCGGATCACCGTGGACTCCTCCGCGCAGCCCTTCGGTGCCTGGACGGCCCGGGTCGGCGTGGACCCGGGCGGCGCCGTGGTCTCCATCCGGGGCCGCGGCCGCCCGGTACCGGCCGATCCCGATCCGACGGCGCCCGCGAGCCCGCCGCCCCCGTCCGCCGATCCGACGCCGCCGCCGGCCACCCCGACGCCGACGCCCGCGCCGACGGAACCGACGATCCCGCCGCCGTCACCCACTCCCACCCCGGAGCCGGAGCCGACGCAGGGGCCGGGAGGGACGGCTGCCCCGTCCCCGGCCGACACCACGGCGCCGACCGGGTCCTGAGAGCGCCCCTCAGGGCGTGGCGGGATCCGCCGGATGCGGGGCCATCGGCAGCAGCGACGCGAGCCGTGCCTCACAGAGGCGTACGAGGGCCTCGTAGCCCTCCTTGCCCATCAGCTCGGTGAGCTCGGGCCGGTACGTGACGTACACCGGGTCGCCGGCTCCGTGCGCGGACGTCGCCGACGTGCACCACCAGTGCAGTTCGTGGCCGCCCGGACCCCAGCCGCGGCGGTCGTACTCCCCGATCGACACCTGGAGGACCCGGGTGTCGTCGGGACGGTCGATCCACTCGTACGTCCGGCGGACCGGCAGCTGCCAGCAGACGTCGGGCTTCGTCTCCAGCGGCTCGCGTCCCTCGCGCAGCGCCAGGATGTGCAGCGCGCACCCGGCCCCGGCCGCGAAGCCGGGCCGGTTCTGGAAGATGCACGAGCCCTCCCAGCGGCGGGTCTGCTTCTCCCCGTCGTCGTCGAGCTGGGTCCAGCCGGTCTCGCTGCCGACGTCGTGGAACTGCCACAGCTCCGGCGTCAGCCGGGCCACGTGCCCGGCCACGCGCTTCTCGTCGTCCTCGTCGGAGAAGTGTGCGCCGAGGGTGCAGCAGCCGTCGTCCGCGCGGCCGGCCTGGATGCCCTGGCAGCCGCTGCCGAAGATGCAGGTCCAGCGGGAGGTCAGCCAGGTCAGGTCACAGCGGAAAACCTGTTCGTCGTCGGCGGGGTCGGGGAACTCCACCCAGGCCCGGGGGAAGTCGAGCCCCTTCTCGTCGGGAACCGCGGACGTGCCCTTGCCCTTGGGCGCGTCCTTCTTCGACCGGGTCTTGTTGGCCTTCTTCGTATGTGGCACAAACCCAAGCCTAAGCGCCCCTTCCGCAACCGGTCCGCCTTCGTCGCAGTAGCGTTTGCCCGCATGAGACTCGGTGTCCTAGACGTGGGTTCGAACACGGTCCATCTGCTGGTGGTGGACGCGCACCCCGGTGCGCGTCCCCTGCCCGCGCACTCGCACAAGACGGAGATGAAGCTGGCGGAGCTGCTCGACGAGCACGGCGCCGTCACCCCCGAAGGCGTCGAGCGGCTCGTCGCGGTCATCGCCGAGGCGGTGCACGCCGCCGAGGACAAGGGGTGCGAGGACGTGCTCCCCTTCGCCACCAGCGCCGTGCGCGAGGCCACCAACGCGGACGAGGTCCTGGCGCGGGTGAAGCGGGAGACGGGCGTCGACCTGCCGATCCTCAGCGGCGACGACGAGGCCCGGCTGACGTTCCTGGCCGCGCGCCGCTGGTTCGGCTGGTCGGCCGGCAAGCTCCTGCTCCTCGACATCGGCGGGGGCTCGCTGGAGATCGCGTACGGCATCGACGAGGAGCCGGACGCGGCCGTCTCCCTCCCGCTGGGCGCGGGCCGCCTCACGGCGGGCTGGCTGCCGGGTGACCCGGTGGACCCGGCCGACGTCCGGGCGCTGCGGCGCCACGTGCGCGCCCGGATCGCGCGGTCGGCGGGCGTGTTCAGCCGCTTCGGGGTCCCGGACCACGTGGTGGCGACGTCGAAGACCTTCAAGCAGCTGGCCCGGATCGCGGGTGCGGCCCGCTCGGCGGACGGCCTGTACGTGCAGCGGGACCTGACCCGCAAGTCCCTGGAGGAGTGGGTCCCGCGGCTGGCCGCGATGACCACGGCCCAGCGGGCCGCCCTCCCGGGGGTCTCGGACGGCCGGGCGAACCAGATACTGGCGGGCGCGCTCGTCGCGGAGGGTGCGATGGACCTCCTGGGCGTGGACGAGCTGGAGATCTGCCCGTGGGCCCTGCGCGAGGGGGTCATCCTGCGCAGGCTGGACCACATGGGCCCGGCGTCGGCGCGCTAGCCCACCCGCCCCGCCGGGCCCCGGCCCGGCCGCCCGCCCCGCCCCGCCCGGCGGGTTCGGCTCGGCCCGGGCAGAGCTCCGGGGCGACCCGGGGGCGTCCCGCCCGGGCCCGGTTCCGGACCGCCCCGCCCGGCTCGGTTCCTTGCCGCCCCGTCCGGCGGGTTGGGCTCGGCCCGGGCAGAGCTCCGGGGCGACCCGGGGCCGTCCGGGCTCGTCCCGGCCCGCCCGGGTCGGCGCGGCAGCGATCACGACTTCGCCCGTCCCCGGCCCGGCCAGCCCGGTGGCGGCCCGACCGCCCCGGCTGGGCGGTCCCGGCCCGGCCGCCCGCCCGGGCCCGGCTCCGCCCCGGGGCGACCCGGGCCGTCCGGGAGCGCGGTGGCCCCGTACCCTGTCCCCGTGGCAGAACCAGTCCGGATCCCGACCGCGAAAGTCGCCCTCTCCACCGCCTCCGTCTATCCGGAGTCCACGGCGACCGCCTTCGAGATCGCCGCGCGCCTCGGCTACGACGGCGTCGAGGTCATGGTCTGGACGGACCCGGTCAGCCAGGACGTCGACGCCCTGCGCCGCCTCTCCGACCACCACGGGGTCCCGATCCTGG
This sequence comes from Streptomyces sp. NPDC058674, assembly GCF_042716505.1. Lineage (NCBI taxonomy): Bacteria > Bacillati > Actinomycetota > Actinomycetes > Kitasatosporales > Streptomycetaceae > Streptomyces > Streptomyces sp. NPDC058674. The sequence goes on along the minus strand of NZ_JBHXSC010000017.1, from coordinate 11,120 downwards.
CGGTCCACGCCCCCTGCCTCCTCATCACCCAGCGGGTGTGGTCCACCGACCCCTGGACCAAGCTCCAGCGGGCCCGGGCGGCGGCCGAGCGGCTCGGTGCGTCCACCGTCGTCGTCCACCCGCCGTTCCGCTGGCAGCGCCAGTACTCCCGCGACTTCGTCTCCGGGATGTGGCGGATGGCCGACGAGACCGACGTCCGCTTCGCCGTCGAGAACATGTACCCCTGGCGCTACCGCGACCGCGAGATGCTCGCGTACGCACCCGAGTGGGACGTCACCAAGGACGACTACCGGCACTTCACCGTCGACCTCTCGCACACCGCGACCGCCCGCACGGACGCCACCGCGATGATCGACCGGATGGGCGACCGGCTCGCGCACGTCCACCTCGCCGACGGCAACGGATCCGCCAAGGACGAGCACCTCGTCCCCGGGCGCGGTACGCAGCCCTGCGCCGAGCTGCTGGAACGGCTCGCCCGCACGTCCTTCGACGGCCACGTCGTCATCGAGGTCAACACCCGGCGCGCCATGTCCTCCGCCGAGCGCGAGGCTGATCTCGCCGAGGCGCTGGCCTTCACCCGGCTGCACCTCGCGGCCGCCCCGGCCGCCCCCACCGCCCCGGCCGCCCCCGGGGCCCACGGCGCCCCCGCCGTCGCGCCCCGCTCCCGGAGCCGGCGCCGGTGACGGAGCCGCTCCGGCCCCCGCGCCGCCGCGGTCCCGGCCGGCCCCGCCAGGACGAGGCCGAGGAGGGCCCCGGCACCCAGGAGCGCATCCGCCTCGCCGCCCGCTCCGAGTTCGCGGCGCGCGGCTACGACAAGACGTCCGTACGCGGCATCGCCAAGGCCGCCGGAGTGGACCCGGCTCTGATCCACCACTACTTCGGCAGCAAGGACGACCTCTTCGCCGCGGCGATCGAGGTCAGCATGGAGCCGGCGCTGGTGGTCCCGGCGGTCCTCGGCGAGGGGCCCGACGGGATCGGGGAGCGGCTGGCCCGCTTCTTCCTCGGGGTCTGGGAGAATCCGGCCACCCGCACCCCGCTCCTCGCGGTCATCCGCTCGGCCCTCACCCACGAGGCGGCGGCCGCGGTGCTGCGCCGGCTCGTGCTGCGCCAGATCCTGGAGCGGGTCGCGGCCGACCTGGAGGTCCCCGACCCGACCTTCCGCGCCGAGCTCGCCGCCTCCCACATGGTGGGCATCGCGATCCTGCGCTACGTGGTCCAGGTCGAGCCCCTGGCCTCGGCGGACCCCGAGGACATCATCAGGCTGGTGGCGCCGACGCTCCAGCGGTACCTGACCGAAGAATGAGCCGTCCGTCCCGACATGCGGACGCCCTGTCCGTATCGCGGGCGGGGGGCGTAGCCTCGTAACTGCTTCATATCTACAGTCGCGGCCGAGTCCGTACGGCCGGCCGCACCCCATGGGGAGTGAACCCGATGCCCGAGCTGAGGTCCCGAACCGTCACCCACGGCCGCAACATGGCGGGCGCACGCGCCCTTATGCGTGCGTCGGGCGTAGCGAGTGCGGACATCGGGAAGCCGATCATCGCGGTCGCCAACTCCTTCACCGAGTTCGTCCCCGGCCACACCCACCTGGCGCCGGTCGGCCGGATCGTCTCCGACGCCATCCGCGAGGCCGGCGCGATCCCCCGCGAGTTCAACACCATCGCGGTCGACGACGGCATCGCCATGGGCCACGGCGGGATGCTCTACTCGCTGCCCTCGCGCGACCTGATCGCGGACAGCGTGGAGTACATGGTCGAGGCGCACTGCGCCGACGCCCTGATCTGCATCTCCAACTGCGACAAGATCACCCCCGGCATGCTGATGGCCGCCATGCGCCTCAACATCCCGGTCGTCTTCGTGTCCGGCGGTCCGATGGAGGCCGGGCAGGCCGTCCTCGTCGACGGCAGCGTCCGCAAGCTCGACCTGATCGACGCCATGGTCGAGGCCTCCAACGAGAACGTCTCGGACGAGGACGTGCTGCGGATCGAGGAGAACGCCTGCCCCACGTGCGGCTCGTGTTCCGGCATGTTCACCGCCAACTCGATGAACTGCCTCGCCGAGGCCATCGGCCTCGCCCTCCCCGGCAACGGCTCGGTCCTCGCCACGCACACCGCCCGCCGCGCCCTGTACGAGGACGCCGGCCGCACGGTCGTGGAGATCACCAAGCGGTACTACGAGGAGGACGACCACTCCGTCCTGCCGCGCAACATCGCCACCCGCGAGGCCTTCGAGAACGCCATGGCCCTCGACATCGCCATGGGCGGCTCCACCAACACGATCCTGCACCTGCTGGCCGCGGCGCAGGAGGCGGGCCTGGAGTACGACCTCACCGACATCGACGAGGTCTCGCGCCGCGTCCCGTGCCTGTCCAAGGTCGCGCCGAACGTGGCCCCCGGCGGCACGTACTACATGGAGGACATCCACCGCGCCGGCGGCATCCCCGCCATCCTCGGCGAGCTGCACCGCGGCGGGCTCCTGAACAAGAACGTCACCAGCGTCCACTCCAAGGGCCTGGAGGACTGGCTCGCCGCCTGGGACGCCCGCTCGGGCACCGCCACGGACACGGCGATGGAGCTGTGGCACGCGGCCCCCGGCTGCAAGCGCTCCGCCACCGCCTTCTCCCAGTCCGAGCGCTGGGACACCCTCGACCTCGACGCCGAGGGCGGCTGCATCCGCTCCGTGCAGCACGCCTACTCCAAGGACGGCGGCCTCGCCGTCCTGCGCGGCAACATCGCCGTCGACGGCTGCGTCGTGAAGACGGCCGGCGTCGACGAGTCGATCTGGACCTTCGAGGGCCCCGCCGTCGTCTGCGAGTCGCAGGACGAGGCCGTGGACAAGATCCTCCGCAAGGAGATCAAGGCGGGCGACGTCGTCGTGATCCGCTACGAGGGCCCGCGCGGCGGTCCCGGCATGCAGGAGATGCTCTACCCGACGTCCTTCCTCAAGGGCCGCGGCCTCGGCAAGGTCTGCGCGCTGGTGACGGACGGCCGCTTCTCCGGCGGCACTTCGGGCCTGTCGATCGGCCACGCCTCCCCGGAGGCGGCCTCGGGCGGCACCATCGCGGTGGTCGAGGACGGCGACCGCATCCGGATCGACATCCCGAACCGCTCCATCGAGCTCCTCGTCGACGAGGCCACCCTCGCGGCCCGCCACGAGGCCCTCGGCGGCGTGTACGCCCCGAAGAACCGCGAGCGCAAGGTCTCCGCGGCCCTGCGCGCCTACGCCGCGATGGCCACCAGCGCCGACAAGGGCGCGGTCCGCGACGTCTCCCTGCTCGGCTAGGTCCTGTCGTCGAAGTAGCGCCGCGGGCCGGGCGGGATTCTGACAACAGGGCCCAGGCCCGGGCCTTTCCCGGCGCGCCGGCCCCGCCCGATCCGTTCGGGCGGGGCCGCTCCCGTCACCAGGACCCCGGGTTCCGCGCGTCCACCGCGAACACGGTCCCGTCGGGCGCGCTCGCGTAGACCCGCCCGCCGCCGGTGAGCGGAGCGGGGAGCACCGGGGTGAAGGACTGCCCGGGCCCCATCCGGGCCTTCGTCTGACCGACCGGCCGCCCGTCGGCGGCGTCCACCGCGAGCAGCCTCCCGTCCAGGACGCTCAGGTACACCCGGCCGTCGGCGGGCACGGGCCGCGAGGCCACGACGGCTCCCGTCTCCACGCGCCACGACTCCCCGTCCCGCCCGACGGCGGCCAGGGAGCCGGAGACCCCGAAGACGTACACCACGCCGTCGTCCCCGACGGAGGCCTCGGCCTGCGCGAGCGACGCCGACAGCGGCACCTGCCGGACCGCGCGGGTCCGCAGGTCGACGCGCACCACGTGCCGCACCCGGCCGTGGGTATCGCTCTCCAACAGGTGCAGGGCGCCCGAGGCGACCCCCACGGGCTCGGCCGTCCCGCCCGTGCGCACCTGCCAGACGGTCGCGCCGGTGGCCGGGTCGACAGCGGACACCTGGGTGGCGCCGCCGTCCGCGGCGGGCGTGGCCACGTACGCCGCGGCGTCGGCGGCCGTCCCCGGCCCGGCCCGCCACATGGACCCGGTCCCGCCGATCTGCCGGGTCCAGCGGGCGGCTCCGGTCGCCGCGTCGAGCGCGGTCACCCGCCCGCCGCCGGTGACCAGCAGCAGCACCTTCCCGGCGGCGACCACCCGGGCCCCCTCGGGCAGCGGGTGCTCCCAGCGCTGTGCTCCCGTCCCCGGGTCGAGTGCGCGCACCGAGCGGCTGTCCGGGGCCACGGCGACGACGAGCCCGTCCGCGTACAGCGGGGCCGCGGTGTTCGTCACGCCCTGCGCGGGGGCCGGCGCGGCCGCCGACCACCTCACGGAGCCGTCCGCCGGATCGATCCGGGCCGCCGCCCGTCCGGGCGCCGAGCAGAAGAGCGCGTCCGCCGCCCACGAGCACGCCGGGGCGGGGGACGTCCGGCCCGGCGCCGCCAGGGAGGCGGACCACGGCCGGAGCGGTCCGGCCTGCGCCGCGGCCCCCGCGCTGCCCGCCGGGCCGGCCGGACCCGCGCCCGGGCCGGCGGCCCGGTCGTACGCCAGGTACCCGCCGACCGCTGCGCCGGCCAGCAGCAGCGCCGCAGCGAGCGTCGCCGGCGGGCGCCTGCGGCGCGCCACCGGGCGGGCGTCGATCCGTACCCGCCGGTGGGTCGCCTCGTCGGACCGTACGGACGCGGACGCGGACGCGGTCGGGCGGCGCGGCTGCGGGATGAAGACGCGGGTCTCCTCGCCGGTCGGGTACGCCGCGGCGCGCAACTCCCCGAGCAGGGCGTCGGGGGTGGGCCGCTCCGCGGGGTCCTTGGCGAGGCAGCGCGCGATGACGGGCACCAGCGCGGCCGGGACCCCGGTCAGGTCCGGCTCGCTGTGCACCACCTGGTAGGCGACGAGGTAGTGGCTGTCGGAGTCGAAGGGCCCCCGGCCGGTCGCCGCGTGGGCGAGTACGGCGCCCATCGCGAAGACGTCCGCGGCCGGCCCGACCTCCCTGGGCCGCTGGAACTGCTCGGGCGCCATGAACGGCGGCGTCCCGATCAGCTTGCCGGTCTCGGTCCGCAGGTCGCTGTCGAGCGGCCGCGAGATCCCGAAGTCGATGACCCGCACCCCGTCCGGCGCCATCAGGACGTTGCTCGGCTTGAGGTCCCGGTGCACCACCCCGGCCCGGTGGATGTCCCGCAGCGCCTCCGCCAGCCCGGCTCCGAGCCGGGTGGCCTCGGCCTCGTCGAGCAGCCGCTCCCGTACCCGCTCGGCCAGTGTCGGGGCGTCGATGAACAGGGTGGCCATCCAGGGCCGTTCGGCATCGGGGTCGGCGTCCACGACGGGCGCGGTGAACGCCCCGCTCACCCGCCGGGCGGCCGCGACCTCCTGCCGGAACCGGGCCCGGAACTCCGGGTCCACCGCGTGCTGCGCGTGTACGACCTTGACCGCGAGCCGCAGCCCGGACCCCGAGGTGGCCAGATGCACCACTCCCATGCCACCGGAACCCAGCACGGACTCCAGCCGGTACTGCCCGGCGTACTCCGGAAATCCGGCCCGTTCCGCGCGCAGTGGATGCACTGCCGACCACCCCCGCCGGAGCCTAGTCGATGGCCCATATGGATCGGTAAGGTCCTGCTACCCTGCGCGAGTTGCGATGAGTGGAGCTCAACGGGGGGTATGAGCATGTCGGTTGAGAACAGCCCGAGCCAGGTCGAAACGCTCGCGGGGGACTCGGGCTTCCAGTCCTTCCCGGTCGCCCCGGGATACCGGGTCAACGTCCGCAGCGGTCCCGGCACCCAGTACGCGATCATGAAGGTGCTGCCCTACGACGCCGTCGTGACGATCCGCTGCCAGTGCCCGGGGACGAACGTCTCGGGACCGTACGGCACCTCCGCCATCTGGGACTGCATCGGGAACGGCCTGTTCGTCTCCGACGCGTACGTCAGGACGGGCGTGGACGGCTACGTGGCGAACCGCTGCGGCTGACCGCGGCCGCCGCCGACCGCTGCCGCCCCGCCGGGCCCGCCCGCCCGGCGGGGCGCCGGTCGCGCGCCGCCAGGGCCCCGTCTGCCACGTGAGACACACCCGTCCCGATCCGCCCGGCGGGGGATAATCGCCGGTGTGAGCGACGAGCAGCGAGACCAGGACCGCGACGAGAACCGCGACGAGAGCCGCGACCGGAAGCACGCCGGGCCCGCCCCGGCCCCGACGGTGCCCGCCGGCCCCGAGCCCGAGCCGATCCGGTTCTTCGGCACCGCCTGGGTCGAGCACGACGGCGGCTACGCCGTCCGCCGGGCCGCCGCCGCCGTCGGCTCGCTCGCCGGTGGGGTCGCCTCCGCCTACCTGCTCCGCTTCGCCTACGAGGGCCTGGAGCTCGGCAACGTCGGCCCCTTCCTCAGCATCTCCGTCGTCGTCCTCTTCGCTATCGCCAGCTCCATCGCCTTCGCCAAGACCTGGGAGTCCTTCAGCCGCCGCCCGGCCCCCTCCTCCGACGAGTCCGCCCTCAAGGGCCTCAAGGCCATCGGTTTCATCGGGTCCCTCATCGCGTACTTCCTCCGCTGCTTCGTGGAGGCCCCGGGCGAGAAGCTGCGCCGCGCCGAGTACGAGCGCGCCAAGGTCGAATTCGCCCGCCGCCGTGAAGCCCGTACGGGCAACCCGGCCGCCCGGCGCCCCAAGCGCAAGAAGTAACCGGGCCCCGCCCGCCCTCACACCCCCCGGCCGATTGACGCCCCGGCATCGCCGGGAGCATTATTCATCACATGATGAATAACTCGCCCGACCCCGACCGCGACCCCGACCCCGACCCCGTACCTGGCGCGGTCCACGCCCGCGCGCTCACCGTCCGCCGCGGCACCGGCCGCACCGCCCGCACCGTGCTCGACGGCATCGACTTCGACGTCCCCCGCGGCCGCATCACCGGCCTCCTCGGCCCCTCCGGCTGCGGGAAGTCCACCCTCCTGCGCGCCGTCGTCGGCACTCAGGCCCACGTCACCGGCACCCTCGACGTCCTCGGCCGCCCCGCCGGCAGCCCCGACCTCCGCTCCCGCATCGGCTACGTCACCCAGGCCCCCTCCGTCTACGACGACCTCACCGTCCGGCAGAACCTCGACTACTTCGCCGCCGTCCTCGACCCCGGCCGCGCCGCCGCCGACCGCCGGGCGGCGGCCGTCGCCCGCGCCATCGCCGACGTCGACCTCACCACCCGCGCCGGCGCCCTCGCCGGCAACCTCTCCGGCGGACAGCGCAGCCGCGTCTCCCTCGCCGTCGCCCTTCTCGGCACCCCCGAACTGCTGGTCCTCGACGAACCCACCGTCGGCCTCGACCCCGTACTGCGCCGAGACCTGTGGAACCTCTTCCACGACCTCGCCGCCACCCGCGGCGCCACGATCCTCGTCTCCTCCCACGTCATGGACGAGGCCGAGCGCTGCCACGACCTGCTCCTCATGCGCGAGGGCCGGGTCCTCGCCCACGGCACTCCCGACGCCCTGCGCACCCGCACCCGCTCCACCACCGTCGAAGAGGGCTTCCTCCGCCTCGTCGACGCAGCCGACGCGAACGCCGCCACCGCCCGGGAGCAGATCCGATGAACACCACACCCACCGCCCCCGCCACGCCCACCACGCCCGCCGCGCCCACCGCCTCCCGGTACCGCACGCGCGCCATCAGCGCGTCCCGCACCGCCGCCACCGCCGCCCGCGTGCTGCGCCAGCTGCGCCACGACCCGCGCTCCATCGCCCTGATGCTGCTGGTCCCGGTGCTGATGCTGACCCTGCTCCGCTTCGTCTTCGACGGCGACACCCGCACCTTCGACGGCATCGGCGCGTCCCTCCTGGGGATCTTCCCCCTCATCACCATGTTCCTGGTGACGTCCATCTCGACCCTGCGCGAGCGCACTTCCGGCACCCTGGAGCGCCTCCTCGCCATGCCCCTCGGCAAGGGCGACCTCATCGCCGGCTACGCCCTCGCCTTCGGCGCCGTGGCCGTCGTCCAGTCCCTCCTCGCCACCGGCCTCGCCGTCTGGCTCCTCGGCCTCGACGTCGTCGGCTCCCCCTGGCTGCTCCTGCTGGTGGCCCTGCTCGACGCCCTTCTCGGCACCGCGCTCGGCCTCTTCGTCTCCGCCTTCGCGGCCTCCGAGTTCCAGGCCGTCCAGTTCATGCCGGCGGTGATCTTCCCCCAGCTGCTCCTCTGCGGCCTCTTCGCGGCCCGCGACACCATGCACCCCGTCCTCGAAGCCGTCTCCGACGTCATGCCCATGTCCTACGCCGTCGACGGCATGACCCAGGTCCTCACCCACAGCGACATGACGGCCGACTTCGTCCGCGACGCCGTCGTCGTCGCCGCCTGCGCCCTCCTCGTCCTCGTCCTCGGCGCGGCCACCCTCCGCCGCCGCACCCCCTGAGTCCCCGCACCCTGAGTTACGCGCCCCCGAATCCCCGCGCCCACGGACCGGACACCCGCCCGCCGCCCCGCCCGCGGGTGCGAGGATGACGGCGTATCCCCTAGCGCACGTGCAAGAACCTCCCGCGGCCACCCCGGGGAGGGCCCCCCAGGCGAGGTGAATCGGGCATGACCCAGACAGTCGCAGTCCTCGGTACCGGCAAGATCGGCGAGGCCCTGCTCAGCGGGATGATCCGCGGCGGCCGACCGGCCTCGAAGATCCTGGTCACGGCCCGCCGCCCCGAACGGGCCGAGGAGCTGCGCACCCGCTACGGAGTGGAGTCCGTCTCCAACGCCGAGGCCGCCAAGCGTGCCGACACCCTCATCCTCACCGTCAAGCCCCAGGACATGGGCGCGCTCCTCGCCGAGCTCGCCCCGCACCTGCCCGCCGACCGGCTCGTCATCAGCGGCGCCGCCGGCATCCCGACCTCCTTCTTCGAGGAGCGGCTCAGCCCCGGCACCCCCGTCGTCCGCGTCATGACGAACACCCCCGCCCTCGTGGACGAGGCGATGTCCGTCATCTCGGCCGGCAGCCACGCCACCGCCGCACACCTCCTCCACACCGAGCAGATCTTCGGCGGCGTCGGCAAGACCCTGCGCGTTCCGGAATCCCAGCAGGACGCGGCCACCGCCCTCTCCGGCTCGGGCCCCGCCTACTTCTACTTCCTCGTCGAGGCCATGACGGACGCCGGCATCCTCCTCGGGCTGCCCCGCGCCCAGGCGCACGACCTCATCGTGCAGGCCGCCGTAGGCGCCGCCGTGATGCTCCGCGACAGCGGAGAGCACCCGGTCAAGCTCCGCGAGGCCGTCACCTCCCCGGCCGGCACCACCATCAACGCCATTGTGGAGCTGGAGAAGCACGGCGTACGCGCCGCCCTGATCGCCGCCCTCGAAGCGGCCCGCGACCGCAGCCGCGAGCTGGCCTCCGGCAACAGCTGAGACACCCGGGACGAGTGGGGGCCCCGGGACACGCGGGCCCCCACACCCGTCACGGCTCCAGCAACCCGATCGCCCGGTACGCCCGGTCCACCACCGGGCGGGCCAGCTCGCGGGCCCGCCCGGCCCCGGCGCGCAGCACCTTCTCGACCTCCGCCGGACCCGCGGCCAGCTCCGCGTGCCGTTCCCGTACCGGCCGCAGCAGCTCGACCACCGCGTCGGCGACGTCCCGCTTCAGCGCCCCGTACCCCTGATACCCGTCGGCCAGCGCCGCCGGATCGCCGCCCGTGCAGGCTGCGAGGACGTCCAGCAGGTTCGCGACCCCGGGCCGCTCCTCCCGGTCGTAGACGACACCGCCGTCCCCGCTGTCGGTGACGGCCCGCATCACCTTCTTCCGGACCACCTCCGGCTCGTCGAGCAGGTAGACGATGCCCGCCCCGCTCGCATGGGACTTCCCCATCTTCGACGTCGGCTCCTGGAGGTCCATGACCCGCGCGGCCACCGCCGGATGCGTCGCCCTGGGGACGGTGAAGGTGTGCCCGTACCGCTGGTTGAACCGCACGGCCAGGTCCCGGGTCAGCTCGACGTGCTGCCGCTGGTCCTCACCCACCGGAACCTCCTGGGTTCCGTACGCCAGGATGTCGGCGGCCATGAGCACGGGATAGGTGAGGAGCGAGAGCCGCACGCCGTGCCCGGCGGCCTGCGCCGTCGCCGCCTTCTCCTTGTACTGGATCATCCGCCGCAGCTCTCCGTCGGTGGCGGTGCACTCCAGCAGGTACGCGAGCCGGGTGTGTTCGTCTACGTGGCTCTGCACGAAGAGCGTGCACCGCCGCGGGTCCAGCCCGGCGGCGAGCAGCAGCGTCGCCGCCTGCCGACTGAGCCGGCGCACCCGCGCCGGCTCGTGCTCGACGGTCAGTGCGTGCAGGTCGACGACGCAGAACAGCGCCTCGTCCGGCTCCTGGTCCGCGGCGACCCACTGCCGCACGGCGCCCACGTAGTTCCCCAGCGTCAGATGCCCGGTCGGCTTGACCCCGCTGAAGATCCTCGTCATGTCGTGTTCTCCCTTGTGAGTGGTGTGTACGGGGCCGCCGCGCCGGGCGACCGTTCCACTCCCGGGGAGGGGAGAAACGAAAAACGGCCGCCGGAGCGGCGGCCGTGAGCGCGTGCGTGCTCGCGTGGGGGTCCGGCCGCCGTCAGGCGGCCCACCAGCGAAGGCTGAGCGGAAGCACGTGCGTAGTCATGGCTCCACCGTAGACCGCGGGGGGCGAGGACGGGGTGAGATTCGCGCACTCCGCGTGGCCGGCCGACGGGGGTTGACACACCTGTGCCGGATCCGTAGGGTTCTTCGAGTTGTCCGAAGTGAGCGCCGACCCCGGTCGGTCCCCGGACAGCCATCCCGCACTACACATTCGAACGAGCGACTCACTTTCTCGTCCCGTTTTCATGCGTATTTGCGAGTGAGGAATCCGCGTCCGAGGACGCAGCCGCCGATTAGGTTCGGGGGCAGGGAATCCGCTACTGTCTCACTCGCCGGAAGGGCCCAACAGCCTCCACGGCAAAGCCCGCTGACTGGGAGTCAGGCCCGAAAGGATCTGATAGAGTCGGTATCGCCGAAAAGGGAAGCGCGAAAGCGAATACCTGGAAAGCGAAGCCCGCTTCGACCGGGAATCGGACACGAAAGAGTCTGGTAGAGTCGGAAACGCAAGAACAGAACGAAAGCCCGGAGGAAAGCCCGAGAGGGTGAGTACGAAGGAAGCGTCCGTTCCTTGAGAACTCAACAGCG